>CAYRVY010000013.1:0-17832 GCA_964427695.1 uncultured Flavobacteriaceae bacterium | reverse complement strand
TTTGTATCGGGAAATATAAAACCAAAGAATAAACTAACCAATTACGTTCCATATTCAAGTGATTATCACAAGACATCCAAAATTTTATGTAATCATAGAAATTAAACTTTAGTAATTTTCCGAGAACATTAGTAAATTTTGCTAATAATCTCGCATTTTTACTAAAGCAATCTCACTTTTTTCACTTACTGAAGGCTGTAGTTTAGGTTTGCGTTGATACCAGTACCAAAAGTTGGATCTTTTGCCTTTTGGTATATAATTTTTCAAATTGAACAAACCCGAAGCCTTTAAAATTAGGAAATTCGAGCGTCATAGCTATTTTAAAATAGAGCCTTACGGAAGTATAACTGCATGGAACATATAATTTTAGTAAAACAAATCCTTTTTAATTTAATATCAATTATGCCACAGGTTATTCAATAAACAGTGCAACATACAGCACTATTTCGTTATTTAAAATTAATATCGTTTATAAAAACATTAATTAGTGCAATAAAAAGCACTTTTCGTGTATTTATTAAAAAAAATGTTTATTTTTACAAAAAAAGAGCCATAAAATGCACTTTACGAATTTAATAGTAAGTATCAAAGAACGAAGAGAAATGCTGAAAGTTACCCAGGAAATGTTGGCAGACCTTTCAGGGGTAGGCTTACGTACGCTAAAACAGTTTGAAAGTGGTAAAGGAAATCCGACTGTGCAAACTCTAAATAAGTTAGCGGATGCGCTAGGCATGGAGCTTACTTTTCAAATAAAAAAAACAGAAGCTAACAAATGAGAGAAGCAGACGTTTTATATAAAAAAGAATCTGCTGGATTATTAACTCAGTTAGATAATGGAAGTTTTGTTTTCCGTTATCACAACAATTGGTTCCAGGAGCCAAGTAAACCTGCCATTAGCCTAACTTTACCCAAAAGCCAACAAGAATACCATTCAGAACATTTGTTTCCTTTTTTTTATAACATGTTACCCGAAGGTTCTAATAAACAAACTGTTTGTTTTGAATTACGGATAGACACCAAAGATTATTTTGGTTTACTACTTAATATTGCCAGATACGATACTATTGGTGCCATCCAAATCAAAAAAATAGAAAACAAATGAGTTTACCAGAAATAAAACAGTGTCCAGGTACACTTAAAGAAGGCTATAATGCATACAGCAATACGGCTTTAAAACGTGTGTTTCAAGGTAAAAAAGTAAGTCCAATACTTCCTTATGAATCGCCTACAAGCAATATTGATACAGATGCGTTATTTATTGAAAACAGAAAACGTATGTCTATTTCTGGTGTACAGGAAAAATTCTCAGTTTTGTTAGAAAAAAACAAACTTCGCTTAATACAGGAAGGAGAGCAAGGAGGCTATATTTTAAAACCTATACCCAATGTAGGAAAGCAAACCGATCAAATGCCCGCAAACGAACATTTGAGTATGCAAATTGCCCGTCAGGTTTTCGGGATTGAAACTGCGGAAAATGCCTTGATGTTTTTTAAAAATGGAGCTCCAGCCTACATTACTAAACGTTTTGATGTAAAAGAAGATGATAGTAAATGGGCACAAGAAGATTTTGCTTCTTTAGCAGGTAGAACACCTCAAACACATGGTGAAAATTTTAAATATATAGGTAGTTATTTAGACCTTTTTGAACTGTTAAAAAAATACACTCCTGCTTATCAGATAGAGTCTATAAAATTGTTTAAGTTAATCCTTTTTAATTATTTAATATCCAATGGCGATGCTCATTTTAAAAACTTCTCTTTAATTGAAACTCCTTTGGGAGATTATAAATTAAGTCCTGCTTACGACTTATTAAATAGTAGAATTCATATAGAGGATAGAGATTTTGCATTAGATGATGGACTTTTACCTCCAAGTAAAACAAAAGGAAAAATAAGGGAACAATTTTACAGATTAGGAGAATTGGCTGGTATTTCCGAAAAACAGATACGGCAAACGTTTCAAAACATGATCTCTAATGAAGACAAAGTGCTGGCACTTATTAACGCTTCATACCTCAATGAAAAAACAAAACGGAATTATATACAAGCATATCAAACCCGATTAAAAAAAATGCTAAGACCATAATACCTAATAATCAGAAAAACCAACTGTCCAGTTTTTGAAGGATTGATACTATAATAATATCAAAAGAAAACATAGTATTACACCATATTTACACCTCATAAGCCCCAAAGCACCACGTATAAAGAATAGTTACTTATTGTATGGGAAAGTGAGTGAGACTCCAAAAATTAAAAATTTTTGTGTAGTCGAACTCATTCCGAACGACTTTAGGAGATTCGGAATCTTTACATTTATAACTAAAATATTTGACTCCAAAAATTAAAAATTTTTGTGTAGTCGAACTCATTCCGAACGACTTTAGGAGATTCGGAATCTTTACATTTATAACTAAAATATTTGACTCCAAAAATTAAAATATTTTGTGTAGTCGAACTCATTCCGAACGACTTTTAGGAGTTTCGGAATCTTTACTGCTTCACAATAATTAACCTCGCTTTATACCCTGTTTTGATAAGCCATCGTTTGGAAGATAAAAGAACACCGTTTTCATCATAAATTTATAATTATGCAGTATTGGGATATGAATCCTTTATTTTGTGTATAGCTTTCATGTATTTTATTTTTTGGAATATAATTTTGAAAATCAAAATTTATTGTTATATTTGTTATAAATTAAGCAATGCGAATAGTTACTTATAAAAAAATCCAAACGTTTTCAGCAAATTACACCGATCCTTTAAAAGCATTAAACTTTTGGTATCATACAGTAACTAAAAAAGAATGGAACACTTTTAGTGACTTAAAAAAAGATTTTAATAGTGCCGATTACGTTGGTAACCATAGAGTCGTGTTTAATATTAAAGGAAATAAGTATAGATTAGTGGCTATTGTGTCATTTAATGCAAAAAAAGTGTATATCCGTTTTATAGGTACGCATAAAGAATATGATAAAATAAATTGTAAAACCATTTAGTTATGATTAAAACCGAAAAAGAATATAACGCAATTATAGAGAGAGTTGAGGAGTTATTAACAGAGACAAACAATATTGAAGACACAAATACTAAAGGGTATATTGAATTAAACCTTTTATCTGATTTGGTAGCCGATTATGAAGAAGCAAATTATCCAGTGCCTTTGCCCTCGCTTATTGAAGCTATAAAATTAAGAATGTATGAACTTAATTTAAACCAAGTTAAACTATCAAATTTATTAGGAGTAAGCACATCAAGAATAAGTGAATACCTAACAGGAAAGAGCGAACCACCTTTAAAAGTAGCTAAAGATATTAGTGTAAAATTAAATATTGATGCTTCTATTGTTTTAGGAGTTTAGTAACCTTTACTGCTTCACAATAATTAAACGAGCTTTATAGCCTGTTGTAATAAGCCATCGATTGGAAGATAAAAGCACATCGTTTTCATCATAAATTTTTAATTCAGCAGTATTTGGGCTGGACAAACCTTCGTTTAATGCTTCAAACTCAATAGTATTAAAACCTTCAGAAAGTTCAATATCAATAGTATAAAACGAACCCGTTAAGGTAATGTTTGGATGAATTATGGCTTTATTTAAGAACAATCGTATGCGATCTCCATCTACATATTCGTGATCTCGACATTTGATCCTTATGTATTTAGAAGTTGTTTTTATATCTCCTAAATAATGATCTCTACCAAATTTAGAATTATTATTTTGACCTTCACTAAATTTCTGTTTTATTTCCCAGGTAGGTTTTATAAGGCTACTTTTTGCAGTTATATCTATTCCAGACGTTTTTTTAAAATAATCGGTTAACTTTATATTGTATAGATAAGGTCTGTTATTTATGGTTTTAATTCCTTGAAAAGGAGTTAGTTTAATAGGCAGAATTGCTTTTGAAACCAAACTTGAATCATCATATTTAAAGTTAAAGATTTTTTTTGAGTCATCTATTTGTGCAGATACAGATACACAAATGAAGAGCAAAAAAAAGATAACGAGTTTAAAGTTCATTGGTTTTAGATGAGTTCTGAAAATATTCAATTTTGGGCTAAAGATATATAATTGATATGTACTAAATAAAAAGTTTAAGACACATTAAGATTATTTTAATCTAATTTAGATAACTGTTAACAAAAACTATTCCATTAGTAGAAACTTTTATTAAAATCTTACAAGAATTTAAAAGTGGTTAATTAAGATTATTCAATATATTTATAAAATTATTATAACTCTTTTGTCTGAAATTTGAACACCTTACTCAAAAAATTAGCATCGAAATTAGAAGGCGAACTATATGATGATGCTATGATGAAAAGTCTTTATGCTACTGATGCTTCAGTATATAGAGAACTGCCTCTTGCTGTGGCATTGCCAAAGCATACTAAAGACATTCGAGAGCTTATCTTGTTTGCAAATACAAATAATTCAAGTCTTATTCCTCGTGCAGCAGGAACCTCTTTAGCTGGACAATGTGTTGGGAATGGAATTGTGGTAGATATTTCTAAGTACATGAGCCAGATATTAGAAATTAATACTAATGAGAATTGGGTTCGTGTTCAACCTGGAGTTGTTCGAGACAAGCTAAATGCCTATTTAAAACCCTTTGGTCTATTTTTTGGACCGAATACTTCAACAGCAAATCGCTGTATGATAGGAGGAATGGTTGGTAATAATTCTTGTGGCTCTACATCTATAGTTTATGGTTCAACAAGAGAGCATGTGTTAGAACTGAAAACTATTTTAAGCGATGGTAGTGAAGTGATTTTTAAAACACTTAGCAAAACACAATTTGAAGAAAAACAAAACCAAAATACTTTAGAATCTCAATTATATAAGCAAATTGATAACGAACTTTCAAATCCTGAAATAAAAAATAACATCATTAAAGAGTTTCCAAAGCCTTCTGTTGGTAGGAGAAATACAGGTTATGCTGTTGATGTTTTACTGCAATCTTCTATTTTTTCAGAATCAGAAGAATCGTTTAATTTCTGTAAAATTTTATGTGGATCTGAAGGAACTTTAGCATTTACAACAGAAATTAAATTAAATCTTGTGCCTTTACCTAAACCTAAAGACGTTGTAATTGCTGCTCATTTTAATAGTATTAACGAAAGTTTACAGGCTACAGTAATTGCAATGAAACACAATCCAACAGCTTGTGAGCTTATGGATAAAACTATTTTAGATTGTACTAAAAATAATATTGAACAACAAAAAAACAGATTTTTTGTTGAGGGAGATCCACAAGTTATTTTAATGATTGAATTCCGTTCAGAGACTCTAGATGAATCTGAAATTTTAGCAAATCAACTTATAAAACAATTAAAAGAACATAATTTGGGTTATGCGTTTCCGATAGTTTCTGGCAACCAAACAGAAAGAGTTTGGAGTTTACGTAAAGCTGGTTTAGGGCTTTTGGCAAATATTCCTGGCGATAAAAAAGCAGTGGCTTGTATTGAAGATACTGCTGTAAATGTTGAAGAATTGCCAGATTATATCAATGAGTTTTCTGCTTTAATGAAAGACTTTAATCAAGATGCTGTGTATTATGCACATGCAGGAGCTGGAGAATTACATTTGCGCCCAATTTTAGATTTAAAACAATCGGAAGATGTAAAACTATTTAGAAACATTAGCAAAGCATCAGCCAAATTGGTTAAGAAATATAAAGGCTCTTTAAGTGGCGAACATGGTGATGGCAGAGTGCGTTCAGAATTTATTCCGCTGGTTTTAGGTAACGAAAATTATAATCTGTTAAAGCGTATAAAATACACTTGGGACCAGAATTCTATTTTTAATCCAGGTAAGATTGTAGATGCACAACCAATGGATACAAGTTTAAGATATGAGACTGATATCGAAACTAAAGAAATAAAAACGGTCTTTAATTTTGATGATACTGGAGGTATATTAAGAACTACAGAAAAATGTAATGGCTCTGGCGATTGTAGAAAACTCAATTTTGCTGGAGGCACGATGTGCCCAAGTTATAGAGCAACTTTAGACGAAAAGGATACAACAAGAGGAAGAGCAAATGTACTTCGAGAGTTTTTAACTCAAAATGTAAAAGACAATCCGTTTAATCATCCAGAAATTAAAACAGCTATGGACTTGTGTTTGTCTTGTAAAGGATGTAAATCGGAATGTCCTTCTAATGTGGATATGGCTACTTTAAAAGTCGAATTTTTGCATCAATATTATAAGAGTAATCCAATACCATTACGTTCAAAACTCATTGCTAACAACGCAAAAGTTAATGCACTGGCGAGTAAATTTTCAGGGTTTCATAATTTATTGATAAAGAAAAATTGGTTTAAAGCCATATTCGGAATTGCAAAAGAACGAGTATTACCAAAATTACATAAGCAAACACTAAAAAGTTGGTTTAAAACGCATCGACAAAAATCACAGTCCAGAAAAGTGTATTTGTTCTGTGATGAATATACCAACTATTATGATGTTGAAGTTGGGATTAAAACGATTAAATTACTTAATAAATTGGATTATGAAGTAAAAATTGTAAAACATGAAGAAAGTGGTAGAGCATTTATCTCTAAAGGGTTTTTAAAACAAGCACAACAAATAGCCATTAAAAATGTAAATATTTTTAAAGATATTGTTTCAGAAGAATTTCCATTAATAGGAATAGAACCTTCAGCAATTTTAGGATTTCGAGACGAATATCCTAATTTGGTCGCTCCAGAAGATAAACCAACAGCTTTAAAATTGAGTAAAAATGTGTTGTTAATAGACGAATTTATATCACAAGAAATTGATAAAGGCATTATTACTTCTTCATCATTTACTTCAGAAACTAAAGAAATATTACTTCATGGTCATTGTCATCAAAAGGCACTATCATCTATAAGTCATACAGAAAAAATATTGAACATGCCTGTAAACTTTTCTGTTAAAACGATTCCGTCAGGATGCTGTGGTATGGCAGGCTCATTCGGTTTTGAAAAGGAACATTATAAATTGAGTAATAAAATAGGAGAAATGGTGTTATTTCCAGCAATTAGACAAGAAAAAAAAGAAACACTTATTGCTGCTCCTGGTACAAGTTGTCGACATCAAATAAAAGATGGTACTAAAAAAACAGCATTACATCCTATCGAAATTTTATACAATGCGCTAAAATAATTATCATAAATATAATTAATTGAATAGCATTCAATTATAGCTTTATATTTTATTAACTTTAACGGAAGAATTTAAACACCATTTATGATTGAAGAATTAAAGCTAAACTATGGTCACTTGTTTGAAGATGAATTGCTGCAAGAGGTTAATAATGTTGGAGTTTTTAAAGAAGTTTCAAAAGGGCTTACACTTATTGAAATTGGCAGTTATATTAAATCTATGCCACTTTTAGTTAGTGGAGCAATTAAAATTCTTCGTATGGATGAAAATGGCGACGATCTAATTTTATATTTTTTAGAACGTGGTGATACTTGTGCAATGACATTATCTTGTTGTTTAGGACAAACAAAAAGTGAAATTCGTGCAGTTGCAGAAACAGACACAAAATTAATTATGATTCCAGTTCAAAAAATGAGCGAATGGATGCGTAAATATAAAAGTTGGCAAAATTTTATTCTTGAAAGTTATCATAATAGAATGATGGAATTGCTTGAAGCCATTGATACTATTGCTTTTTTAAAAATGGACGAACGCATATTTAAATATGTAAAAGACAAAGCAATGGTAAATAATGATGACGTTATTAATGTAACTCATCAAAATATAGCATACGATTTGCATACCTCTAGAGTTGTTGTTTCTAGACTTTTAAAAAAGCTCGAAAATGAAGGAAAAATTGAACTAAATAGAAATAGTATTAAAGTATTAGAGCTTTAATTTTTCACTTAAGTAACTAAAGTTACATTTAATCTGTAGTTATTAGTTTAAATTTGAGAACTAACTAACTATCAACTTATAATTCTAAATAATATATGAAGTTTGGCTTTATTATTGACAATCGAAAATGTATTGGTTGTCACGCTTGCACCACAGCATGTAAATCAGAACATGATGTTGCAGTAGGTGTTAACCGAACCTATGTAAAACAAGTTGAAAAGGGAAAATTTCCAGATACACGTCGGATTTTTTCAGTGATGCGATGTAACCATTGTACAGATGCTCCCTGTGTTGAAATATGCCCAACTGAAGCTTTATTTATTCGTGAAGATGGTATAGTAGATTTTGATAATAATAGATGTATTGGTTGTAAGGCTTGTATGCAAGCCTGTCCTTACGATGCGTTATATATTGATCCTGATACCAATACAGCTGCAAAATGCAATTATTGTGCACATAGAGTAGATGTAGGAAGAGAGCCAGCTTGTGTAACTGTTTGTCCAGAACATGCAATTATTGCTGGTGATATGGAAGATCATAACACAGAAATAGCAAAACTTCTTGCAACTCAACAAGTAACAGTTCGTAAACCAGAAAAAGGCACAAACCCTAACGTATTCTATATTGATGGAGATTACACGTCATTAAATCCGGAAGCAACGGACAAATCAGGCGAATTTTTATGGAATTCTCAAGCTCGTGGTGTTGGTCATTTTGCTAAAGCTGCTGAAAAAATGATGCATACAAATGATGATGTCAATCTACTTCAAATGAGTATTGATAATGATATTCAGGCAGCATATAAAAGAAAAGATGCAGAAAACCCTAATTATATAGATGTCCTTAACGGAAAAGCACGTAGAGTTTATGATACACCAGATAAAGGCATACTTTGGGGCTGGGAAGTTGCAGCTTATGTAACAACCAAAGCAGTTGCAGCAGGAGCTTTTTTAATTCCGTTTTTAGCAATAATATTAGGCTATGATGTTTCAGATACAACTAAATTATGGTCAGTTGGAATATCCTTAGTGTTTTTATCTTTAACAGGATTATTTTTAGTAATGGATTTAGACAGACCTGATCGTTTTCTTTATGTCTTATTACGTCCTCAATGGAAATCTTGGTTGGTTAAAGGAGGTTATATAATTGCCATATTTGGCTTATTGGCAACCGTTTGGGGAGCGATGACCTACTTCCAAATTAAAACAGGCGAAACCATTTTATTATGGGTTACAGCGTTCTTCGCTATAATGTTGGCAATATATACAGCATTCTTATTCGCACAATCAAAAGGAAGAGATTTTTGGCAAAGTCCATCACTACCATTGCACATGTTAGTGCATAGTGTAATGGCAGGTGCAGCAATTTTTGCTTTAGCTTCTTTGTTTACAGGATTTGAAAATTGGATGTACATATTAAAAATAACATTGATAATTGCATTAGTTGTGAATTTATTTACAATGTTAACAGAATTAACAATAACACATCCATCAACAGCAGCTCATACAGTTGTTAATATGATAACTAAAGGTCGTTATAAATACATGTTTTGGATTAGAGTGGTACTTGTTGGAAATCTAATACCATTAGCATTATTAATTTTTACACCAGATTTAGTTATAGTAGCATCTGCAATTATTCTGCATGGTATATACTTTACTGAAAAAATATGGATTGAAGCACCACAAAGAATACCACTAGCGTAATTTATGATTGATTCGATTTATGATTTATATCGATTGAATTTAATGAAATGATTTAGTTATAAAATGGAAACTGTATTAAAAAATAGAACTAAAAGCGTTGCAAAAATGGTTTGGCTTAATTGTCAAAAAACAGGAAATGAATTTTATGATTATAAAAGGCAATTAATAAGATGTTCTAGTTCAATTGGTGCAAATTATCGTGCGGCTTGCAGAGCAAAATCATCTAGAGATTTTTTAAACAAATTAAAAATTGTTGAGGAAGAATTAGATGAAACGATGTATTTTATTGAATTGATCTCTGAAATAAAACCAGAATTAAATACCCTTTGGGAAAAATCTTATGACGAATCTGAAGAACTATTAAAGATTATAGTAAAATCTATTGGAACAGTAAGGTCAAAATTAAATAAATAATAAATCGGAAAATCGATTAAATCGTAAATCGAGATAATCGAATAAATCGTAAATCGAATAAATAATCATGGGTTATAAAAAACCATCATTTATAGAAAATATTGCAGAAAAAATAGGACTCATCCCCAATCTACACAAAGAAAAGTATCAGGAGTTTGATGGAGATATGCGTCATTTTTCCGATGAAGAAGTTGCCCAAATGTATGAGAATTTTCCGCCTCCTGAAAAATGGGATAATTGGGTAGAATATGACCCGAAAGTCTGGCCTAAAAAGAAGAAAACTACCTATCAAATTGTTCCTACAACATGTTTTAATTGCGAAAGTGCCTGTGGATTAACTGCTTTTATAGATAAAGAAACCCAAGTCGTAAAAAAGTTTGAAGGAAACCCTTATCATCCGGGTAGTAGAGGTAAACTCTGTGCTAAAGGACCTGCAACTATTAATCAAATTAATGATCCAGATCGCATATTATTTCCGTTGAAACGAAAAGGAAAACGTGGAGAAGGAGAATGGGAACGTATTACTTGGGATGATGCGCTTGATACTATTGCTGTAAGAATTCGTAAAGCAATAAAAGAAGATAGACATAATGAAATTGCATACCATGTAGGACGTCCTGGACACGAAAAATTTATGAACTGGATTCTTCAAGGTTGGGGAATAGATGGCCATAATTCACATACTAACATTTGTTCTTCTGGAGCTCGTTTTGGATATAATTTATGGTATGGATACGACAGACCTTCTCCAGATCATTCTAATGCAAAATTTATCTTATTAATTTCTGCACATTTAGAATCTGGTCACTATTTTAACCCTCATGCTCAACGAATCATTGAAGGTAAAATGAAAGGAGCCAAATTAGCAACTATGGATCCTCGTTTGTCCAATACTGCATCAATGTCAGATTATTGGTTGCCAACCTATCCTGGCACTGAAGCTGCTGTTTTACTGGCAATGGCTTTGATAATTTTAGAAGAAGGCTTGTATAATAGAGAATACCTTGAAAATTGGACAAACTGGAAAGAATATCTTCACGCAAAGCATGGTGATAAAGCAATTACCTTTGAAAATTATATAGCAGCAATGATTGCTGAGTACAAAGAATTTACACCAGAGTTTGCCGAAAAAGAGTCAGGTGTGAAAGCCGATACTGTCGTTGAAATAGCGCGTTTAATTGGAGAAGCAGGAGAGCGTTTTGCATCTCACAACTGGAGAGCTGCAGGAGCTTCAAACCTTGGTGGTTGGGCAGTAGCACGTTGTTTACATTTTTTAACTGTATTAACTGGAGCAGTTGGAGCAAAAGGAGGAACATCACCAAATTCATGGAATAAGTTTAGCCCAACTTTACCAAACCCACCAAAACCACAAAAGAAATGGAATGAATTGCATTTTCCGAAAGAATACCCTTTAGCCTTTTTTGAAATGAGCCAGTTATTACCTCACTTCTTAAAAGAAGGAAGAGGCAAAATGGATGTCTATTTTTCAAGGGTGTTTAACCCTGTTTGGACTTATCCAGACGGATTTACATGGATGGAAATGTTTCAGGATGAATCTAAATTTGGCTTACACACTGCACTAACTCCAATTTGGAGTGAAACCGCTTTTTATGCCGATTTTGTGTTGCCTATGGGATTAGCTTCTGAACGTCATGATATAAATTCGTATGCAACTCATGGAGGAACTTGGGTAGCTTTTCGTCAACCAGTATTAAGAGAAGCTGCTCGTAGAAATGGGAATCCCGTAGAATTTACATACCAATCAAACCCAGGAGAAGTGTGGGAAGAAGATGAATTTTGGATCGAATTGTCTTGGCGAATAGACCCAGACGGAAGTATGGGAATTCGCAAACATTTTGAATCGCCATACAGACCAGGAGAAAAAATTAAAATTGGCGAGTACTATCAATATATTTTTGAGCGAGTGCCTGGATTGCCAAAAGTAGCCAAAAAAGAAGGGTTGACAGAGTTAGAATATATGCAGAAGTATGGCACTTTCGAAATTGAAAAAGGGGAGTCCTATAAAATGAATGAAACACTTTTAACGGAAGAACAATTACAAGGTACAGAAGTCGATTCTACAACAGATGTTATTCGTAAAAACGGAAAAGACATTGGTGTGATGATTAATGGCAAAGCTATGGTTGGATTTCCAACTCCATCTCGTAAAAACGAATTTTATTCGCAGACAATGGTGGATTGGAAATGGCCTGAATACGCTACTCCTACTTATATAAAAAGCCATATTCATCTTGATAATTTAGATAAATCAAAAGGAGAATATGTATTAGTTCCAACCTTTAGATTGCCAACATTAATTCACTCACGTTCTGGGAATGCTAAATGGTTGACTGAAATATCTAATAGAAACCCTATTTGGATGCATCCAGAAGATGCCAAACGTTGGGAATTTAAAACAGGAGACTTAGTTAAAATGAATACAGATATTGGTTATTTTATAGATAAAGTTTGGATAACTCAAAGCATGAAACCTGGAGTTGTTGCTTGTTCACATCATCTTGGAAGATGGAGAAGATCTCAAGATAAAACAGGTAATCGTTGGGCAACCAATACAGTAAAAATTCAAAGTGATGGAAAAGGAGGATGGAAAATGAATACAATCTCTGGTATTAAACCTTTTGAATCTAGCGATAAAGATTCCAAACGTATCTTCTGGAAAGATGGAGGTGTTCATCAAAACATAACTCATGCAGTACATCCAGATCCTATAAGTGGTATGCATTGCTGGCATCAAAGAGTTAGAATAGAAAAACCTGTTTCTGGAGAAAAATATGGTGATATTTTTGTGGATACAAACAAATCTCACGAAATATATAAAGAATGGATGACAATGACGCGTCCAGCTCCAGGACCAAATGGAGAAAGAAGACCTTTGTGGTTTAAAAGAGTTTTTACACCAGATATTTCTACGTTTTATATTGATAAAAAAGAAGATTAAATAATCAAAAATGGATTCCTTATTCATTAGGACTTTAAAATGATAGTTTTTTAGTTCATAATTAATTAAATTTATAAATGCTTAAAAAAATATTCCCTTTTTTAATCTGGTTACCATTGGCAAAAAAATCGTGGAAAGAAGATTTAATTGCTGGTTTTACAGGAACTATTATAGTAATTCCACAAGCTGTAGCTTTTGCTATAATAGCTGGATTACCTCCTGTTTACGGTTTTTATGCTGCAATAATTACGCCTATCATTGCTGCTTTATTTGGCTCTTCATATCATCTAATTTCTGGACCTACAACTGCTATTTCAATTGTGGTATATTCAACATTAATAAAATTTGTAAATCCTGAAACAGATATTGAAGCATTCATTTCTTTAGCTTTAGTATTAACATTTTTAGCTGGTTTTTTTCAATTCGCTATGGGACTTTTAAAAATGGGTAAATTGGTAAATTTTGTATCCTATTCTGTAATTATAGGATTTACTGCAGGAGCAGGAATTTTAATTGCATTTAAACAATTAAAATATGTTTTTGGAATTAAAGTTCCACAAGGAAGTTCGATTATTGAAATATCAACATATATAGCTCAACATATCTCCGAAACTAATTGGTATATTTTTACTGTTGCTACTGGAACTTTACTAATTGCTATACTTATTAAAATTTTAATAAAACCATTATCCAGATTTTATTTGTTAATAGCAATGGTAGCAGGAAGCTTTTTAGCGTTTTGGTTAGGTGGCGAGGCAAAAGGCATTGAAACTTTAGGTAAGATACCTTCAAGTTTTCCACCATTTGGTGTGCCTGATTTAAATTTTACAAATATTGGTGCATTAAGTTCTGGAGCAATGGTTTTAGCTCTATTAGGTTTAATTGAAGCTGTTGCAATTGGAAGATCGATTGCATTAAGTTCACACCAACGAATAAATGGAAATCAAGAGTTTATTGGTCAGGGATTATCAAATTTAATTGGTAGTTTCTTCTCTAGTTATGCAGGTTCAGGATCATTTTCTCGTTCTGGTGTAAACCATCAATCTGGTGCAAAAACGCCAATGTCAGCAATAATTTCTTCTGTCTTATTAATGATTGTTTTATTGTCTTTAGCACAATATGCATCTTTTTTGCCAAAAGCAGCAATGGGAGGAATTATTTTATTCGTCGCGTATAATTTAATAGACTTTCATCATATTAAACAAATCTTTAGAAGTAGTGGTAGAGAATTAATAGTCCTATTAATTACAATATTTGGGACCCTGTTTTTTGGTTTAGAATTTGCATTATTAGCTGGAATTTTAACATCTTTTTTCTTTTACATGGAGCGTACATCCAAACCGAATATTGCAACATTGGCTGTCGATAAGCATAAAAGATTAATAAACATGATTAGAGATAAAGATGCTAAACAATGCTCTAACATTAAAATTCTACGTATTGATGGCTCACTCTACTTTGGATCGATTGAAAGAGTATCCGATTCTCTATCAAATTTGTACAAGCAAAACAATATACAACATGTTTTAATATCTGCAAATGGAATTAATTTTATTGACTTGGCTGCAGCTGAATGGCTTACAAATGAAATCTACAAATGGCAAAAAACTAGAGGAGGAATTTATTTTGCAGGCTTAAAAATAATCAGTCAAGATGTACTGATAAAAGGTAGATTTATTGATAAATTAGGGAATGACATTTTCTTTAAAGATAAAAAAACAGCAATAGCCGAAATTCATAAAAAAATAAATAGACCGTGTAAAGTTAAAGCATTTGATGAATGTAATTTAGAATTATAAATATTGAATCACACAAAATCATTGCGTGTAACATGAGTTACATATATACATGTAATTTTAATTAGCTTTGTAAGACAAAACAATAAAATAATAACAAAATATATTAAGATGAAAATTGAACAAATATATACAGGATGTTTAGCGCAAGGAGCTTATTACATAGAAAGTAAAGGAGAAGCAGCTATTATAGACCCTCTAAGAGAAGTACAACCTTATATTGAACGTGCAAAATCAGATAATGCAAAAATCAAATATATCTTTGAAACGCATTTTCATGCCGATTTTGTAAGTGGTCATGTGACATTGTCAAAAAAAACCAATGCACCAATTGTTTTTGGTCCAAATGCAGAAACTTCTTTTGATGCTATAATTGCAAAAGATGGTCAGGAATTTAAAATTGGTAACATAACCATAGTTGTGTTGCATACACCAGGACATACTATGGAAAGTACAACCTATCTTTTAAGAGACAAAAACGGAAAAGACCATGCTATTTTTAGTGGAGACACATTGTTTTTAGGTGATGTTGGTCGTCCAGATTTAGCTCAAAAAGCAGGAAGCATAACCGTAAAAGATTTAGCGGGATTTTTATACGATAGTTTACGTACAAAAATTATGCCTCTGGCTGATGATGTAATTGTATATCCTGCTCATGGTGCTGGTTCTGCCTGCGGCAAAAATTTAAGTAAAGAAACTGTAGATACTTTAGGCAATCAAAAGCAAACAAATTATGCATTACGTGCAGATATGACAAAAGATGAGTTTATAGATGAAGTTACAGATGGCTTATTACCACCACCTAAATACTTTCCTCTTAATGTTAAAATGAATAAAGAAGGATATGAAGACATAGATGTTGTCTTAAAACGAGGTACACAAGAGTTGTCTATAGATGCTTTTGAAGCAGCTGCTAACGAAACTGATGCCATTGTTTTAGATGTTCGCCATCAATACGATTTTGTAAAAGGGCATATTCCTAGATCAATTTTTATTGGTTTAGATGGAAATTTTGCACCATGGGTAGGTGCTTTGGTTGCAGATGTAAAACAACCTATATTATTAATCATACCAAAAGGAAGAGAGGAAGAAACCGTAACAAGACTATCAAGGGTTGGTTTCGATAATACTTTAGGATATTTAAAAGGCGGTTTTGAAGCTTGGAAAAATGCAGCAAAAGAATATGATACCATAACATCTGTAACTGCTGAAACTTTTAAAGCAGCAGTAAAGAATGAAAAAGCAGCAGTTTTTGATGTTAGAAAAGAAAGCGAATATGTATCTGAAAAAGTAATCGATGCAAATAACACACCCTTAAGTTTTATAAATAATCATTTATCCGAATTTCCTTCTGAAGAAAACTTTTATGTGCATTGTGCAGGAGGTTATCGTTCGGTAATTGCAGCCTCGATTTTAAAAAGTAGAGGCATTCATAATTTAATCGATGTTAAAGGAGGGTTTAAAGCAATGAAAGAAGCTGGAGTTTCAGTAACAGATTATGTTTGTCCTACAACCTTAACATAAAACAAGCATGAAAAACATCACTCAAATTGAATGGGAAGAATTATTAGAAAATGATGGCAATGCTGTTATTATTGATTGTAGAACTCCTGACGAATGGAGAGAAGGTGCTATAGAAAACTCCACATTGATGAATATTAACGACCCACAATCATTTATGGATGGAGTTAATAACTTAGACAAAGAAAAAAATTATTATATCTATTGTAGAAGCGGAGTGAGAAGCGTACAAGCATGTCAGGTTATAGAAAGTGTGGGTATTAATACCACTAATAATTTATTGGGAGGAATTTTAGAATGGAAAGGTAAAACAGTTTTGCCTTCAACAAAATAAAATTTATAAATGTTGATTGATTAATAGCCAAAAAAAAAGGAAGTAACAGATATTAGTTTTGTTGCTTCTTTTTTATTAAATTGTTTTTCTAAACTAAAATCCCTTTTTATGAAAAAGACTTTAATAATGTTGTTCTTAATTAGCTCTTCGGTTGCATGTAAATCACAATCTAAAGAAATTTTAAGAAAAGTAGATGTTGTTACTTTTAAAGAAGAATTGTCTAATAAATACATTCAATTAATTGATGTAAGAACACCAGAAGAATTTAAAGAAGGCCATATTGAAAATGCAATACTTATAGATTATTTTTCAGCAGATTTTAACACCAAAATTCAAGAATTAGATAAAGAAAAACCAGTATATCTATATTGTAGAAGCGGAAACAGAAGCGGTAAAGCAGCTATAATATTAATCGATTTGGGATTTAAAGAAATAGTAGATTTAGAAGGTGGTTATGAGGCATGGAGTGAACAATAAATTTTATATAAATGACAACAATAATAAATATTCAAAACCTTAAATGTGGAGGTTGTGCCAATACTATTATTACAAAACTTTCAGGTATTGAAGGTGTGAGTAATGTGAATGTAAACGTAGAATCATCTTCGGTTGCGTTTAATTATACATCAGATAATAATATTACTGCGGTAAAAAACAAATTAAGAGTCATTGGTTACCCAATAGAAGGCGAAAAAAATTCAGTAGTTTCTAAAGCCAAATCATTTGTAAGTTGTGCTACTGGAAAAATGTCTGGTTAAAATTACTTTCTAACGAATTAGTGTAACTTTTGTTACTTATAATTAGTGCTTTGTTTTTATCTTTATCGATATTTAAAAATCTAACAAACTATGAGTTCACATAAGCAAGTTTTAATAATAGGTGGTGGTACAGCAGGTATTATGGTTGCTGCACAATTATTAAAAAAAGATAAGAGTTTAAAGATAGGATTAATTGAGCCTGCATCAACACACTATTACCAACCAGCCTGGACACTTGTAGGTGCTGGCACCTATAATTACGATAAAACAGCAAGACCAATGGCATCAGTTATACCTAAAGGTGTAACGTGGATAAGAGATTATGCAACTGGATTTAATCCAGAAGAAAATATGGTTTCTACTAAATCTAGTGGAAATATTACATACGATTATTTAGTAGTAGCAACAGGACTTGTTTATGACTTTTCTTTAGTTGAAGGCTTGACAGAAGCTATAGATAAAGGTGTTGTTTGTA
>CAYRVY010000012.1:0-19617 GCA_964427695.1 uncultured Flavobacteriaceae bacterium | reverse complement strand
TAAAACCTTGTGTGGTTATTAATAAAGTAGATAAAGAAAATTGTACTCCTGAAGAAGTTCACGAAGCCGTTTTTGATTTAATGTTCGAACTTGGCGCAGAAGAGTGGCAATTAGATTTTCCAACAGTTTACGGCTCTGCCAAACACAACTGGATGAGCGAAGATTGGCAACATCCAACTACTAATATAGAACCGTTACTTGATATGGTTGTAGAGCATATACCTTCACCAAAAATTGAAGAAGGAAATACGCAGATGCTAATTACATCTTTAGATTTTTCTTCTTTTACAGGTCGTATAGCTATTGGAAGGTTACAGCGTGGTAAACTTAAAACAGGAATGCAAGTGTCTTTGGTAAAACGTGATAGTAGCATTATAAAAGCTAAAATAAAAGAGCTACATACTTTTGAAGGTCTAGGCCGAAAAAAGGTAGATGAAGTACAAGCAGGTGATATTTGTGCAATAGTTGGATTAGAAAGCTTTGAAATTGGAGACACCATTGCAGATTTTGAAAAACCAGAAGCGCTTAAAACTATTGCGATTGATGAGCCAACAATGAGTATGTTATTTACTATTAACGATTCTCCTTTTTTTGGAAAAGACGGAAAATATGTAACATCACGTCACATAAAAGATCGTCTATATAAAGAACTAGAAAAGAATTTAGCACTTCGTGTAAATGACACTGATAGTGCAGATAAATTTTTGGTATTTGGTCGTGGTGTGTTACATTTATCTGTTTTAATTGAAACGATGCGTCGTGAAGGATACGAATTACAAATTGGGCAACCGCAAGTTATCATTAAAGAGATTGATGGCGTAAAATGTGAACCATTTGAAGATATGACTATAGATTTGCCTGAAGAAGTTTCTGGTAAAGCCATAGAAATGGTAAGTATGCGAAAAGGAGAAATGACAAGTATGGAAGCTAAAGGCAACCGAATGGTTTGTCAGTTTATTGTGCCTTCAAGAGGGATTATTGGATTGCGTAATCAATTACTAACTGCTACTGCAGGCGAAGCTATATTAGCACATCGTTTTAAAGATTATCAACCTATAAAAGGAGGTATTCCTGAACGTCAAAACGGATCGTTGGTGTCTATGGAAAAAGGGCAGGCAATTCCTTATTCTATTGACAAATTACAAGATCGTGGTAAGTTTTTTGTAAATCCAGGCGAAGATATTTACGAAGGTCAGGTTATTGGAGAAAACTCACGTGGTGACGATATGGTTATAAATGTTACAAAAACTAAAAAGATGTCGAATGTGCGTTCTTCTGGTGCTGACGATAAAGCAAAGATTGTACCAGCCATAAAATTTTCTTTAGAAGAAGCTCTGGAATACATACAAAAAGACGAATATGTAGAGGTTACTCCTAATCACTTACGTTTGCGTAAAGTTTTATTGACAGAAGTAGAGCGTAAAAGGTCAAAAGCTATTTAGTAAGGTATTCTATTAAAGAAACTAACGGGTTTGCATCAGTAATTTCTATTATTTATTTGTGAAGAAAAATTAGTACTTTCACGAACTAAATCAACTAATCTTTGCAGGTATTTTTTCAATAGAAAAATATAACGATTCTTATAAATTGCTTTGGAACAACTTCATTGCCGAAGCTAAAAATGCAACGTTTTTATTTCATCGCGATTTTATGGATTATCATCAAGATAGATTTGATGATTTTTCACTATTAGTTTTTAAAAATGAAATACTAATTGCTGTACTTCCTGCAAATCGAAAGGAAGATAAAGTCTTTTCACATCAAGGTCTAACTTATGGAAGTTTAATCTTTAGCCGTAATATAAAGTTTCAAGATGTATTGCAAGGGTTTAAAACTTTATTAAAGCATTTATATTCTCATAAAGTTAGCGTATTAGAGTTAAAGATGATTCCAACGATTTATAGCAGTTTTCCTAGTGACGAAATAAATTATATTATGTTTTTGCTTAACGCAAAATTGATGAGAAGAGATACACTTTCTGTTATAAACCTTAAAGAAGAAATCAAGATTTCTAACAATAGAGCTGAAGGCTACAAAAGGGCAAAAAAGCATAAATTACAAGTAAGAGAAGCAGATGATTTTGAAGAGTTTTGGAATGAAATATTAATCCCAAATTTAAAGTCTAAACACAAAGTTTCTCCAGTCCATACATTAGATGAAATTCAATCTCTAAAGAAAAAGTTTCCTGAACAGATACGACAATTTAATGTTTATGAGAGAGATAAAATAGTTGCTGGTACTACCATTTTTGAAACGAAAAGAGTAGCACACTCACAATATATTGCAGCAAATAGTAATAAGAATACTTTAGGTAGTTTAGACTTTTTACATTATTACTTAATAAATACCGTTTTTGCTAATAAACACTATTTTGATTTTGGAAGCTCTAATGAAAATCAAGGAAGACAAATAAATAAAGGCTTACAATTCTGGAAAGAAGGATTTGGTGCAAGAACTGTAACCCAAGATTTTTACAATATTGAAACCAAAAACTATATCGAACTTAACAATGTAATGCTATGATGAAGTTTTTAGATTTAAAAAAGCTAAATGCTCGTTTTGAAACAGAATTTAAAGAAGAGTATAATAAGTTTCTGTCTTCTGGAAGATACATTTTTGGCAATAATGTGTTAACCTTTGAAAAGAATTTTGCAGCATATTGTGGTACAAAATATTGTATTGGTGTTGGGAACGGATTAGATGCTTTAACCTTAATTTTTAAAGCATATATAAATTTAGGTAAACTAAAAAAAGGAGATGAAGTATTAGTGCCAGCAAATACACATATAGCATCAATTCTGGCAGTTATTCATGCAGGTTTATTACCTGTTTTTGTTGAGCCAGATGAAGAAACTTTTAATATATCTCCTTCTAAAATTAATGATGCAATAACATCTAAAACTAAGGCGATTTTAGCAGTGCATTTATATGGTCAGTTAGCCAACATGAACGAAATACATCGTTTGGCTGCAACAAATAACCTTTTAGTTATAGAGGATGCTGCTCAAGCACATGGAGCTATTGATAAAAGTGGAAAAAAATCTGGAAATTTAAGCGATGCAGCTGGATTTAGTTTTTATCCTAGTAAAAACCTTGGAGCACTTGGTGATGCAGGAGGAATAACCACTAATGATGACGAGTTAGCATCAGTAATCTATAAATTAAGAAATTACGGAGCTTCTTCAAAGTATGCAAATGATTTTGTTGGATCTAACTCTAGGTTAGATGAAATTCAGGCTATGTTTTTAAATATAAAGCTTAAGCAATTAGATGAAGATAATGTCATAAGAGTTCAACTAGCTAAAAAGTATCTTTCAAACATAAAAAATTTAAAGATTAAGTTGCCCTACTTTTCAAATGCAGAAGACCACGTATTTCATCAATTTGTTATTAAAGTAGAAAACAGAAAAGAGTTTATAAATTATTTAACAAGCAATCAAGTCGAAACACTCATTCATTATCCAATTCCGCCACATAAGCAAAATGCATTTTCAGAATTTAATCACTTAAAACTACCTATTACAGAAAATATTCATAATACAGTTGTAAGTATTCCGTTAAGCCCAATACTATCAGAACATCAAATTGATAAAGTTATAGAACTATTAAAAGCCTATTAATTGAAAAAATTATTAGAGTACATAAATAATAAAGTTTTATTTAAGGTTGTATGGTTAAATTCTGCAACAGTAATTACAAAAATTATTGCAGGTTTTTTAACCACAAAATTCATTGCTGTTTTTATTGGCGCAGAAGGATTGGCGTTAATTGGTAATCTTAGAAATTTTTTAACTGCTATTCAATCGTTTGCAACGGTAGGTCTTTACAATGGGATTGTTAAATATATTGGAAAGTTTAAAAACGATACATTAAAGTTAAGTAAAATCCTTTCTACTTCTTATTATATAGGTTTTTTTACCACTATTATTGCTAGTTTGTTTTCTTATTTTAATGCTAAATGGATTAATGATTTAATCTTTTCTGTTCAGTATGATTTTGCTTATGTAATTAAAATCATGGCTTTAGCTCTTCCATTCTATGCGCTAAACATGTTTAGTTTTTCCATCATGAATGGATTTACAAAATATAAGTTTTTACTCCTGCTAAATATCATTGGTCAAATATTAGGACTTTGTGTAACACTTCTTTTAATTTGGCAAAACAATATAGATGGTGCATTAATATCAGTAGTAATTGCACCTTCTTTAATTTTTTTAATCACTTTGGTTGGTATTTTAAATAGAAGGAGTTTAACATCTTCTATTAAAGTAAGTAATATAGATTTTACTTGGATTAAAAAATTTAGTCCGTTTGCTTTAATGGCATTAGTTTCGGTTATAGTGTTACCTCTAGTAATCATAGCTATAAGAAATTATATTATTACTTCTGAAGGAATGAAAGATGCAGGTATTTGGGAAGCAATGAATAGAATTTCGTCATATTATTTAATGTTTTTGAACTCTTTAATGGTATTATATTTTTTACCTCGATTTGCTGAAATTGATAACAAGAAAGAATTTAGAAAAGAGATATTTAGTTTTTACAAAACCATAACGCCTATAGTTGCATTAGGCTTTATGGCTATTTATTTGCTAAGACCATTTATTATAGCTCTTTTATTAACTAACGAATTTGAAACTGTACAAGATTTATTTGGTTGGCAGTTACTAGGTGATTTTGTTAAAATATTATCCGTAGTTATTGCCTATCAATTTATTGCTAAAAAAATGTTATTACACTATGTTATAACAGAAATATTTTTAATAGTAATATTATATCTAACAAGTATTTATTTTGTTGATATACATGGAGTTAAAGGAGCTAATATAGCCCATTTTGTAAGCTATGTAATGTACTATATTGTTATTCTGTTAATCTTTGGAAAATCACTTTTTAGTGTATTGCCCAAAGAAGGAAACCAAATTGAAAAGTAGGGTTATTTATCTTTAAGCCATAGTAAATTCCTAAAATAGATATTCATAAGAATAAAGTGTAATGAATATGCAGCAAAATAAGCAATTGAAACACCTACAAACCCATACATTTTAACAAAGAAAAAAACAAAAACACTAAAAGCTAAAGCCCATTCGATTTGAAAAAAAATAAACACTTTAGACTTTGCTTTCGAGATAAGAACATTACCTAATACCCAGCAATTAATTTTTATAATATCTCCCAATAAATGAAATGCTAATAAAGTATTTATAAGTAAAAACTCTTTGCTAAATAAAAATGTAATAACAAAATCTTTTATAAGATACACTCCTAGTGTAATAATTAAAATAATTGGTAATATATATAGCCAGGTTTTGAAAACTTCTTTTTTAAGTTGAGTTCCTGATAATTTTGAAAATGTTGGTAATAAATAGAAATTAAATGTTGTAGTTAAGAATAGGAGATAGATAGCAGATATTCGCCACATACCTTCCCAAGAGCCTGCATGATTTTTATCAAATTCTGTTGATATGAAATAACGCACAAAAAAAGTTGCAGAAATTAAACAGATTGGTCCAGCTAATGCCATTAAAGAAAAGCTGGAAAGCTTCTTAAAATAATCTTTTTTAAACGCAGAAAAGAAAAGTTTTAAACTAAAAGGCTTGTATAATTTAATTAATGCCAAAGAGACAATAAAGGTTAATACTTGGCTTATACCAAAAGCATAGATTGCGCCAATGGTTTTAAATTTTAACACTAACAAAACAAGTATTATTCCTGATAATATTGTAGCTATAATATTAATAGTTACATAAAGTTTGATTTTTTTTAATCCGTTAAGGATAGCCATTAACAATGTGTGAATTGAAAAACTAACTAAAGTAAAAGCTAAAAAAATAAGAAAATTAGAGTATTGGTAATCATTAAATAAGTAATACGACAACCATTTATTAAATATAATTGTAAATGCACAAACAAAGAATGAACTATACAAATGAATTTTAAAGGCGGTACCTAAAAAATTCTTTAATTCGATCGAATTATCTTTATGCTCTGCAGTGTATTTTATTGTTCCATTGGTAGTCCCAAAATTGCTTATAACATTAGTAATAAGTAGAAAATCTTTTAGCTGACCCAATAAAAACATACCATTTGTACCAAGATAAACAGCTATAATTTTATTGGTAATTAATTTTACTATTAAGCTGATTGTAGTACTTATTCCTGAATAGATAGATGTTTTAAAAAAATTCATTATTTTAGTTTTTAAAGTCAGACCATTCTTTAAAATCTAGACCTGTAAGTTCTTTAAGGATTTTAACATCTTCTTGGTAAAGCAATTGTAAATATAATCTTTGTTCTTTTGATATTTTAGGATAGTTAAAGTCTTGCTTATTAGTTAAAAATTTAATACCATTAAGTTTGTTCTTGATTTGTTCAGCGGTTTGTTTTGAAATAAAAAGTTTGATAATTTTATTAAGTTTAAATTTGCCCTGAAGTATTTTTAAGTTAAAATGATATAACCAAGGATATTTTAATTTAAAAGTTTTATTCGAAACAATTTCTGGAATTTCATCAAGTTTTTTCAAACCCAGAAACGAAAAACATTGATTAATCGTCTCAATACGCCTATTCTTTAAGTTTTCTAAAGTGATGATTTTAATGTCTTCTTTATCAAAATTCTTAAAAAAAGGTGCTAACCATTTTCCGTACAAACCAAAGTTATAGTAATAATTAGGGAAATAGCTGTATGGTTTAAGTGCTCGATTTCGATCTTGCTCAATGGAATTTTCTAATGTTCTTTTTTCTAGACCTAAACCAACCATCCAGCTATAATGTGAATAACACCTGTCTATTGGGTTTCTTAAAATAAAGATGAATTTGGGTAATGTTTTATAGTGTGCTTTAACATTTAAGATAAAATTTGTATAAAACATGTATGATGTTGTTGATTCTCCAAAAAAAACAGCATCTTTATTATAAAATAAATTTGAGTACCACTGCTTTTTTTTTAAATTAAAATTATTAAAGTCAACATTATTCCAATACACAGGTTCTTTTAGTTTAGACATACATATTTCAGGATGTGCATCTAAAAGTTCATGTAATGTAGTTGTACCTGATTTTGCAACTCCAGGGATAAATAAATTTGGAGAAAAGTGTTTCATTAATAGCAATTATATCTCAATTAATTTTTTATAATGTTTAATTGTAAGCCACGCAATAAATCTAAATATTTTTAAAAGTAGAGAAATAGTTTTTAAATTCAAACTCCAATTTATAAGAAAAGTAATTTTTCAATTATTGATTAAACAATAATAATTTATATTTACGATATAGACAAAATGTATAAATAGTATTAGGAGTTTTGAACAAAAAAATAAACTATAGATGGAAGAAAGCCCCTTAATTAAGCTTATCGATATTCCTAAAATATTAGATTCTAGAGGAAACCTCGCTGTAATTGAGAAAGAAATAATCCCATTTAAGATTAAGCGTGTATATTATTTGTACGACATACCAGGAGGTTCTTATAGAGGAGGACATGCACATAAAAAGTTAAATCAATTTATTATTGCGTTAAGCGGTAGTTTTGAAGTGATTTTAAAAGATGCTAAAAACACCAAAAAAGTATTGCTTAATAATCCTTCTAAAGGATTGTTAATTACACCAGGAATATGGAGAGAATTAGAGAATTTTTCGTCTGGAGCTGTCTGTTTAGTTATTGCTTCAGAGGAATACGAAGAAGATGACTATATTCGAAATTTTAATGATTTCGTTTCAGAGAACTATTAGTTTTTTTTCTGCTATATGAAATTAATTTTCTAAAAAAAGGATTTTGGCTAGCATAAAAATGAATGAAATCTTTAATACTTTTAGATTTAATCTTTTGATACATTTCTTTTCCAAGTTCTTTTTTTTCAAAATAGCCAGCAAGAAATAACAACTCTTTGTAATGGTTGTTAAAGTATTCTACAGAAATATTTTTTGAAAAATGATACTTTTTTGAAAAATAATTGAATAAATCCATCATCTGGTTTTTAAGAAAAATGTGATTTTCAAAACTTTTTTCATGAGAATATGAATTGTCATGAACTCTGTAAACATGCAATGATTCTTTAATTCTGGCAAAACCTGTATTCATTATCAAATCGACAAAAATAGGATAATCGTCAATAGTTAAATCCATTTTTAAATAGGTATTAAAATTGACATGTTTGTATAATTGAGCTTTATTATAACAAATTCCAATTGGAGTTATTTTTCCTAGTAAACCATCTTTTTTATAGTCTTCTTCTAAAGAATTAATAATTTTTTGGTTTTTAAATAGCATTATATTGTTGTTGTTTTCATTTAGGCTGTCAAATCCACTATCAACAAAACCTAAAGAAGAATCATTTCTTAATTCATTTACCATTCTTTGTAAAGCATCATCAGTTTTTAGCAAGTCGTCACCAGCAATATCGAATACATATATACCTTTGCATCTATCTAGAGTAGCTTTATAATTTTTTAAAATCCCTAATTGTTTTTCATTTTTTTGAACATTAAAAATATCTGGATGTTTTAATGTAAAAAGGTTTACAATATTTAAGGTTCTATCGGTCGAGCAATCATCTCCTACAACAATTTCATAAGTAAAGTCTACTTTTTGCATTAATATAGATTGCAAAGTATCTTCTATATGCTTCTCGTTATTATAAGTTATAAGGTGTACAGATAATTCTATCATTAACTAGTTTTGTTAGGTATTCATTTTATTGTATAAATTTAAAATAAAGAAAAATAGAATAAATGAATTATTCACTTATTTTTGAGTAAATATTGTTTGAATTGTAATGAGTAAAAAAAAAATTGCTTTAGTTGGGTATAGATTAAATAAAGGAGGTGCGGAAAGAGTAATGGCTAATCTATCAAATTTTTTTCACGAAAAAGGACTAGAAGTTCATATTATAATTTTTCATGATGAGTTAGGGTTTTCTCACTCTGGAAAAGTTTTTAATCTAGGTAAATTAAAAAGTAAATCAAATACTATTTTTAATAAAATTAAGCGGTTTTACTATTTTAATAAATATATAAAATCATATAATTTTAATTTTATTATTGATTTTAGATTTAGAGTAAATATTCTTCAAGAGTTTTTAATATCAAAATGGATATATAATACTAATACAATTTATACAGTTCACAGTTCTAAGTTAGATGTGTATATGCCTAACTATTCGCCATTAACCAGATTTATTTATGCTAAGAGTTTTAAAGTTGTTTCAATTACCAAGTCAATGCAAAGAATGATACTAGAAAGGCATAAGCTAAAAAATATAATTAAAATTTATAATCCAATAGATATTGCTCAAATCAAAGAAAAATCCAATGAGAAAATTCCTCTAGATTATGAGTATATTATTGGGATAGGGCAATACGATACCAATGTTAAACAATTTGATAATCTTATTAAAGCTTATTCAAAATCAATTTTACCCGAAAAAAAGATTGCACTTGTAATTTTAGGGTCTGGAAAATTGAAGAGCTATTTACTAGAAATTGCTAAAGATTGTAATGTTAATCATTTAGTACATTTGCTAGGCTTTAAAAGTAATCCTTATAAATATATAAAGAATTCTAAATTTTTTACATTAACAAGTAAGTATGAAGGGCTTGCCATGGTTATGTTAGAAGCCCTAGCATGCGGAACACCTGCAATTACTTTTAATTGCCCTACAGGACCAGAAGAAATAATTAGGCATAAAGAAAATGGACTTTTAATAGAAAATCAAAATATTCCTCAATTTATTGAAGGAATCAATGCATTTGTAAATGATGATAAATTATATTTAAAATGCAAAAGCAACGCACTTAAAAGTGTAGAAAAATTTTCGATTAATACTATTGGGCAACAATGGTTAGATTTAATGAATAATAATTAAAATTTGCAAAAACTACTTTATATAACTACAAATTTAGATAATACAGGCGGAGTTGCAAGAATACTTTCGGTAAAGTTAAATTATCTAGTTCAAAAATATGATTACAATATATTTGTAATTAATACTAACAAGAAGTCTAATACTTTTTTCTATTCATTTAGCGAGCAAATTAAATTCTATTTTTTAGAGACTAAACTAACAAGCTTAAAAAATATTTTTAAATATAAAAAAGAGCTAAATACATTAATCAATGAGGTTAGACCAGACATAATCATTAACTGTGACAATGGTCTTAAGGGCTCGTTAGCATCGTATTTTATTAAATATAAAGCAATATTAATTTATGAAAGCCATGGAAGTAAAAATATTAATGTTGCTACATTTAAAGAAAGGTTCAAGATTAAACTGTCTAATTTTATTTTAGACAGAAGTATTAATAAGTATAATAAATTTATTGTTTTAAATAATTTTGAGAAAGATTTTTGGAAGAGTAGCAAGATTCTAACCATACCAAATCCAATATGGTTTGAATTACCTAAGAACACTAAAGAACTTGTAGATAATATTGTTGTTGCAGTTGGAAGACATTCCTATGAAAAACGATACGATAGATTAATAAAAATATGGAAAGAGGTCATTAAGGAGCACCCAAACTGGATTTTAAAAATTTATGGAGAAAAAAATGAAGACATACAAATTGAAAAAGATATTAATAAACTTAATATTGCAGATAATGTAATCATTTGCACTCCTGTAAAAAACATTCAAAATGTTTATTTAAATGCATCGTTGCTATTAAACACATCAAGTTCTGAAGCGTTTGGATTGGTTATAATAGAAGCAATGGCATATGGTTTGCCAGTCATTGCATTTAATAATATATCTGGACCAAAATCAATAATATCTACTAATGAAAACGGTTTTCTTATTGATGAAAATGATATTAATAAATATATTGAGAAAACTAAATTACTTATTTCCAATCAAAGTTTGAGACAACAAATGGGAGTAAATGCAAAAAATAGTTTGAAAAGATTTGAGCTACAGAGTATTATGAAATTATGGCATAACTTGTTTCAATCAATTCAATAATTTTCTATTAACTAGCTCAAAATGACACATATATGATATTTTGTAAAATTGCAGTAAAAAAATAATAGGATAATTACTCAATAAATTTTTTTTCAATAAAGGCTTAAAAAGTTTAAATGTAGTAGCAAAAGCATAATTTAATTTAAATTGCTTTAGTGTAATGTATGTAGATAGTAAATCGTTTTCATGCTCATTTATGTTATTAGCATGATATAATTTTAAAAGTGTTTCAGTAGCTTTTTCTTTTTTTCTAAGATATGTTACACTTTTTTCTATTCCTAGGTGATATACTTGATTATCGATATGTAAAACAGAAACTTTATTTTCTTTTAGTACAGCACCAAAATAATAATCCATTGCATATTGCTTACCAATCGAATCTAAATTAAAACTTTGATAAGTTTCTTTTTTAACTAATAAATTTGCTGCAATAGTAACTTTATAAGGATTTGTGTTGCGTTTATCTGAATTTAAAGATTCACACTGTTTGCCATATTTCCATCGTAATAGGAAGTCTTTTTGTGGTTTTATATTTTTATAATCAAAACCACCAAAAATCACATCATATCCAAGATTTATGACATTTAAATAGTTTGTAATAAAATTATCGTCTCTCAATTCAGTATCAGCATCAATTAATAAAATCCAATCATATTTAGCTCTATTACAAAGCGTTTGTCTTGTTATAGCTATACCATTATTTGTAGATGATAATTGATAAGTAGTAAATGGAAGCCTATTTACTTCAAGGTTAATATTAATAATGTTTTCATCAGAAGCATCATCTAATACAATTATTTCAAATTCAACACCTTCTTTAAGAACTTGTTTATATAGTTGTTTAACTAAGTATAGAACATTATAATTATATGTTGGAATTAATATTGAAAGCATAATTAACCCTTGCGTTGCACAACTTCAAATACCTTATTCTCATCGCACTTAAGTGTTTTGCTTGGGTATTTTAGAAGTAAAGCATAATCATGAGTTGCCATTAAAATAGTATGCCCTTTTTTGTTTAATTCCTGTAACACTTCCATAACCTCTATACTTGTTTGAGGATCAATGTTTCCTGTAGGTTCGTCGGCAAGAATAAGTTCAGGATTATTTAACAAAGCTCTAGCGATGGCAATGCGTTGTTGTTCGCCTCCCGAAAGTTCGTAGGGAAATTTAAAGCCCTTGGTATTCATGCCTACTTTATTGAGGACATCCTCGATTTTATCACTAATTTTTTGTTTGTCTTTCCAGCCTGTAGCTTTTAAAACAAACTCTAAATTTTTATTTACAGTCCTGTCATTTAGCAACTTAAAATCCTGAAAGACAATACCCAATTTCCGTCTTAAATAAGGAATATCTTTTTCTTTAAGGGTTTTTAAATCAAAACCAACGATTGAACATTCACCTTCTGTGAGTTCTAAATCTGCATAAAGAAGCTTCATAAAACTACTTTTTCCTGTACCAGTTTTACCAATAAGATATACAAAATCACCTTTTTCCATTTCAATATTAACATCGGTCAATACCAAATTACCTCCTTGATAAATGGAAACATTTTTTAATTGTAAAACGGGATTAGACATATTTTTATTGAAATTTTAAGAATTGTAAATGTATTATTAAAAAACCCAATTATCAAATTCAAAATTCCAAAATTTCAGCTTAAAATTTAAGTATTTAGGGCAAACAATTTATACTTCCAACTTCTGTCTTCCGTCATCAATCAAATTTTTTAATAACTCGTTTATAATTATAACAAATTTATAACGTTATAAAAACGATATATTGATACTTTTGATATAGAAAATCAACAATCATTGATTATTTGTAATTATTAACAAAGTAAAATGTATTTAAAACAAAATCAGTTTCTGGCTGTTTGATTATCAACAAAAAACGAGTTTAATGATAAAAAAAATAGGATTAGTAGTTGCATTAGTAATTTTATGCAATTTCTATGTTTTTTCACAACAATCTGCTGTCTATACAAGCGAATTAGTAGAATATCAAAAAGCACTTTCTTTATACAATAGTAAGCAATATCTCGCAGCACAAACTTTATTTCATAAGGTTTTAACCACAGCCAAAGATGAGGTATTAAAATCAGATTGTGCTTATTATATTGCTAATTCTGCTGTAAGATTAAATCAGCAGAATGCAGACGATTTAATAGAGAAATTTGTAGCTGAGTATCCAACAAGTACGAAACGCAATACCGCATTTATGGATGTTGCAGATTACTATTTCGAGAATTCACGATTTGCTTACGCACGAAAATGGTACGATAAAGTAGATGAAGATGCTTTAGCACGAAAAGAGCGTGAAACATTCAACTTTAATTATGGCTACAGCCTTTATGCAACTAATAATAAACAAGGTGCAAAAAAATATTTATCTCGTGTAGAGAATTCAGAAAAGTATGGTGCACAAGCCAAATATTATATTGGTTTTATGGCTTATGAAGGCGATGATTACGAGAAGGCTTCAGAATATTTTGACCAAATTAGTGATAGTGAAAAGTACAAAGAAGGCTTATCGTATTATCAAGCTGACTTAAATTTTAAATTGGGTAATTTTGATAAAGCCATAGAACTCGCCAAAGAACAATTACCAACAAGCGATGATAATGAAGTGTCTGAATTATCTAAAATTATAGGTGAAAGCTATTTTAATTTACAACAATATGACGAAGCTATTCCATTTCTAACAGAATACAAAGGGAAAAGAGGACGATGGAATAATACAGATTATTACCAATTAGGTTATGCGTATTACAAACAAAAAGAGTACGACAAAGCAATTTCTGAATTCAATAAAATTATTGATGGAAACAATTCAGTAGCTCAAAATGCCTATTACCATCTCGGAGAAAGCTATATAAATGTTGATAAGAAACAAGAAGCCTTAAATGCATTTCGTAATGCATCGCAAATGAATTACGATTTAAAAATTCAGGAAGATGCTTGGTTAAATTATGCAAAAATAAGTTACGAAATAGGAAACCCTTATCTGTCAGCACCTCAAGTTCTGGCTGCTTATCTCGATAAATATCCAAAAACAAGCTACAAAGAAGAAATCGAAACTTTGTTGATTGATTCATATATTACTTCGAAAAACTATAAAGAGGCTTTAAAATTATTGGAAGGCAGAAAGAGTTTCGAGAACAAAGTAGCCTATCAAAAAGTAGCGTTTTATAGAGGAATTGAATTATATAATGAAAGTAAATATCTGGAAGCCGAATCGTTTTTTGATAAATCATTAAAAGAACCAAGAGACGATAAATACACAGCAAGAGCAACATTTTGGAAAGCAGAAAGCGACTATAATCTCGCAAATTATAATGATGCTTTAGTAGGTTTTAAACAGTTTCAGGGATTCAGTCAAGCTGCTTCAACAAAAGAAATTATTAATATAGATTATAATTTAGGCTACACGTATTTCAAACAAAAAAACTATTCTAAATCTACCGAATATTTTCAAAATTATATTTCAAATACTTCCGAAGATAAGGTGAGACTAAACGATACCTATTTGCGTTTGGGAGATGGTTATTTTGTGACAAGCGATTATAGTAATGCCATAAATGCATATCAAAAAGCAATTAATATTGATGAGATTGAATCGGATTATGCTTTTTTTCAAAAGGCAATAAGCTATGGTTATATTGGTAAAGGAGCAACAAAAATTGAAGAGCTTAATGCGTTTATTGAAACCTATACAAAATCAACTTTAAGAGATGATGCATTGTATGAACTTGGAAATTCTTATGTAAAGAATAATGAGGTAGATAAAGCGATGGAAATGTATAATCGTTTAAATGCAGAATATAAATCAAGTCAGTACATTTCAAAAGCCTTGTTAAGACAAGGGCTTGTATATTATAATTCTGGAAACAATGAGCAAGCTTTAAGTAAATTTAAAAGGATAGCTAATAAATATACAGGTTCGCCTGAAGCTGTTCAGGCAGTGGCTTCAGCGCGTTTAATTTATATAGATTTAGGACGAGTAGATGAGTATGCTTCTTGGGTAAGAACGTTAGATTATATAGACGTTTCCGATGCCGATTTAGATAATGCAACTTACGAAGCTGCCGAAAAGCAATATTTAGCAAATAACAATAAAGCCATTAAATTGTTTAATACGTATTTAAACGAATTTCCAAATGGCTTACACGCTTTACCTTCACATTTTTATCTCGCTCAATTATATTACAAAGACGATTTAAAAGCAAATGCTACTCCTCATTACAACTATGTTGTTAATAAACCTAATGGAGAATTTACTGAATTGGCTTTAACACGCTTGTCGGAGATTTATTTAAACGATAGAGATTGGACAACAGCAATTCCAATTTTAGAACGTTTAGAAATTGAAGCAAATTTTTCTCAAAACATCATTTTTGCGCAATCTAATTTAATGAAAGCTAATTACCAGTTAGAGCGTTACCAATTAGCTGTTTCTTATGCCGAAAAAGTGTTATCGAGTTCAAAGATTGATAATAATATTAAGAGTGATGCACATATTATTATAGCACGTTCTGCAATAAAAACTGGAAATGAAGAAAGAGCTAAAATAGCTTATGCACAAGTAGAGCGTATAGCTTCAGGAGAATTGGCAGCCGAAGCATTATACTTTAATGCATTCTTTAAAAACAAAGAAGGTAATTACAAATCATCTAATTCGAAAGTTCAAAAATTAGCAAAAGATTATTCAGGTTATAAATATTATGGAGCAAAAGGTTTAGTATTAATGGCAAAGAATTTTTATGCTTTAGATGATGCTTTTCAAGCAACATACATATTAGAAAGTATTATTCAAAATTTTGGAGAGTTTAGCGATGTAGTTTCTGAAGCTAAAACCGAATTAATCAGAATAAAAGCAGAACAAGCCAAAACGAATTCTTCAGTAGAAACTGATGAAGGAAACTAAAAATATAAAATCAAGAAAGCTATTTTTTTTCTCCCTTTGGGAGAAATCAAAGATTCGACGAAACAAAATAGTTTTATAAATATTAAGAGTCAAATGTCCGAAGGACAAAGAGGGCTTCAAATAAATAAACGTAAATGTCATGCTGAGCCTAGTCGAAGCATCTTACTGAAATCAAACAAAAAACAAATATGTACAGAACGATAAAAAGTATAACATTTTTAATTACAGTTTTAATCACAACTGTAATGTTTTCACAAAACCGAAAGCAAACTAGCGATACCATAAATACAGAAGTAGTAAATGTGGTAAAACCTTATACTCCTAAAATATCTGATGCTTTTAAATTAAAGGAAATTCCTTCTATAGACGACGAAGAAACTGCAAATAAAAAAGAGATTAAGTACAATATATTTTCCATTCCAGTAGCTTCAACATTTACTCCTTCAAAAGGGAAAGCTGCTGATGTTGATAAGGCAAAAAAGGCTAAATTATTCGATAATTATGCTTCAGTAGGAGTTGGTAGCTATACAAGTATTCTCGGTGAAATATATTTAAATCATGCTATAAACAGAAGTGAAAGTGTTGGAGGATATGTTAGCCATCATTCGTCACAAGGAGGAATAGATAATTTGTTGTTAGATGATGATTTTTCAAACACTAAACTCAATATAAATTATGCAAGAATGTTAAGTGATTTTTCTTGGAATGTAGATGCAGGTTACCAACATCAGGTTTTTAATTGGTATGGATTGCCACAACCATTGTTTGACCAGACTTTGGCAAACGATATTAATCCACAGCACAAGTTTTTTAGCTTCGATTTTGGTGGAGAAATTAAGTTTGATGACAAATTGATTAATAGCGGAAGTATGCGTTTTAGACGTTTTGCCGACGATTTAGAATCTGGAGAAAACAGATTTGTTATGAAAACAAATTTCGATATTCCTTTAAGAAATGGAAGATTAAATACAAGTGTTAAACTTGATTATCTTGAAGGAACTTTCGACAGAAGTTTTTTTGGAGTTGATGAATTAAAATATGGAAATTTTCAAATAGGTGTATCTCCAAGTTACCAAATAATTGAGGATGACCTTACTTTAAATTTAGGTGTGTCTGCCTATTATATGAATGATATTGAAGACGGAAAAAATAAATTTTTTATCTATCCAAAACTTACAGCATCTTACAGAATGGTCGATGAGATCTTAATTGCTTATGGTGGCATTGAAGGCGATCTTATACAAAACTCATATTACGAATTTGCTAAAGAAAACCCATTTGTATCACCTACATTGTTTATCATACCAACAGACCAACAATACAATGCTTATGTTGGTTTAAAAGGGAAGCTGTCTAATAATATGAGCTATAATATTAGAGGAAATTATTATGCAGATAGAGATAAGGCATTATTTAAAGCGAATCCAGTTTTATTAGTTGAAGAAGAGCCTTATCAAAACGGAAATTCTTATGGTGTTGTGTATGATGATGTAACAACTTTTAGCATTTTTGGAGAAATTAATGTAGATGTAAACCGTAACTTTAATTTAGGTATAAAAGCAGAATATTTTACATATAGTACTAATGATGAATTCGAAGCTTGGAATTTACCTGATTTTAAAGCATCGTTATTTATGGATTTTCAAATAGATGAGCATTGGTTTGCAGGAGCTAATTTATATTATACAGGAGAGCGTAAAGACCAATTAGATATTATAGGCCCTTTTATTTTTATAGCACCAACGACAATAATTTTAGAAAGTTATTTTGATGCTAATGCACATTTGGGTTACAGAATTAATGATAGATGGTCTGCTTATATCAAAGCTAATAATATTGCAAATCAAGATTACCAACGTTGGTTAAATTATCCAGTGCAAGGTATACAGTTTTTAGCAGGAACAACTTATAAATTTGATTTCTAAACAGATTTTTTGTCATTCCCTCGAATCCCGATAGCTATCGGGAGGGAATCTCATCAAGCATCCTAAATCATTATTTCAGGATTTTATTTTCACAAAATGTAATGAACGATTAGATAAAATCTAAAATCCGTTCTAAAGCCATACCTCTAGAACCTTTAATTAGAAATAAAGAATTCTTAAAATTACTTTTTTCAATAGCTTCTTTTAAATCTTCAAATGATTTGAATTTTTTAATGTTTGGTGAGTTTACAATTGTTGCATAAAAATTTTGACCTACCAAATATATTTTATTAATATTTAACTCTAATGAGTATTTAGTGATGTATAGATGTTCCTTTTTTGCATCTTGTCCTAGCTCAAACATGTCTCCAAGAATTGCAATTTTATTGTCATCTTTTATATTCGAAAAACTATCTAAAGCGGCTTTCATACTAGTAGGATTGGCATTGTAAGCGTCTAATAATATATTATTAGAGCCTTTTTTTATTATTTGAGAACGGTTATTTTCTGGACTGTAAGCTTCGATTGCAGACTTTATATCAATATCGCTAACCTTAAAGTAATTGCCAATTGCTATTGCCGCAGAAATATTGCTAAAATTATATTTACCTACTAGTTTGCTATTAATTAAAATGTCGTTGAATTGTACTTGCACAAAAGGATTGGCTTTTAAAAATTCTATAGTTGTATTTTCTTTAGATAATGATCCAAAACTAAAAAAGTTTATATAGTCATTAAGTTGTTTCAATTGTAAGTCATCATCTGTATTAATAAAAATGAGTCTGTTATTTTGTTTTAAATGAGTATATAGTTCACTTTTCCCCTTTACAACACCTTCTATACCACCAAAACCCTCAAGATGTGCTTTCCCGAAATTAGTTATATAACCATAATCTGGAATAGTAATATTGGATAAAAAATCAATTTCTGTTTGACGATTTGCACCCATTTCTACAATACCAATTTCGGTAGTTGCATCCATAGAAAGTAATGTGAGTGGAACACCAATATGATTGTTTAAATTACCTTTAGTTGCTACTGTTTTATACTTTTTTTTCAGTACAGAATTAATAAGCTCTTTAGTAGTAGTTTTGCCATTACTTCCTGTTATTGCTATTATTTTTACATTAAGACATCTTCTATGGTATTTTGCTAATTGTTGAAGCGTATTTAAAACATCATCTACTAAAATATAGTTAGAATTTATAGCATATTCTTTGTCATCTACTATTGCGTATTTGGCTCCTTTTTTTAAAGCATCTTTTGCAAATTTATTTCCGTTAAAAAGTGCTCCTTTAAGTGCAAAAAAGATGTCGTTTTTTTTTATAGTTCTTGTATCAGTACAAACAGAACCATACTTTAAAAATAGTTTATGAAGGGTTTCTATATTCATTAAATAAATGTAATAAAAAAGCCCTAACTAAATTTGTTAGGACTTATATATTTTAAATAAAAAATAGATTAATGTTTAGTTTTGTTTTTTGTTTTCGTTTTAGAGCCTACTCTAGACATAGCACATCTAAACCCAATAAAGTCTGTAGCCATATCTTGAGGAAAATAACGTCTTTGCGCTGGATCTAACCAATATGCTCTATCTCTCCAAGAACCGCCTTTATAAACACGTACTTCGTCACTAATTAAAGAAGTTCTAGTATTAGACTTGTCGTATTCTTTAATCATTCTACCAGTAGAATCCCTTTCTACATTGTGATTAGCAGAATTATACATTTTTCTAGTATTAGAAGAATTATCTTCGTCTTCATCATTAAAACTTTCAAAATAACGAGATGAGCCTTTATCTCCATCTCTAA
>CAYRVY010000011.1:0-19824 GCA_964427695.1 uncultured Flavobacteriaceae bacterium | reverse complement strand
AATAAAGACGTTAGTGAGATTATTAGAGAAAAATATGTAGCTCAATTATCTAAACTGGCAGTTAAAAAATAAAAAAAGTAAATAAAAATTTGGTTTTTAAATTTTTCTGACTGAATATTTGCACTTACAAAGTTCAAAAATTTATTGAAATGTTATCAAGAAAGGTGGAGGGATTAGACCCTATGAAGCCTTAGCAACCCTTTACTAGTAAAGAAGGTGCTAATTTCTACTTTATGTTGAAATGATTTTAGTATTTAAAGATAGATAACCAAATGAAATTACTTTCAGTGATTTCTATTTTTTCTTTATAACATATTCTATTAAGGACGTCAATTTTGGCGGATTTGGCTTTTGGTTTTATAAAGAACTATGGTAGAACTTCGATATTTAAATATTGATAATTATGTAACAGAAAATGGTAGTTGCAAAACTATTCAGTTGTCATATCAAACATTTGGCAAAAAGATAAATGAAGCTCCAATAGTGTTAGTAAATCATGCGCTAACAGGAAATTCTAATGTATGTGGCAGAGATGGCTGGTGGCAAGATTTAATTGGAGATGGGAAATGTATTGACACAGAAAAGTTTGCAATATTAGCATTCAATATTCCTGGCAATGGTTATGATGGCAAAACCGAAAATATAATCGATAATTATAAAGATTTTAATACAAGAGATATAGCTAAAATATTTGCTTTAGGATTAAAAGAATTAAATATCAGAACCCTTTTTGCTGTAATAGGAGGATCGGTTGGAGGAGGAATCGCTTGGGAATTAGCAGCTTTAAAACCAGCTTTAATCGAGCATGTAATTCCTATTGCTGCTGATTGGAAATCTACAGATTGGCTCATTGCAAATTGTTATATACAAGATAATATTTTAAACAATTCTAACCAACCATTATCTGATGCTAGAATTCATGCCATGACTTTGTATAGAACACCAGAGTCTTTGGCTCGAAAATTTGGACGTACTAAAAAAGACCTAAGCTTGTTTAATGTAGAAAGTTGGTTACAGTATCATGGGAAAGTGTTAGATAAACGCTTTCAGTTGGCCGCATATAAAATGATGAATCAAGTGCTGCGAACCATTGATATTACTCATGGCAGAGATGATTTTTTAGAAGTAGCTTCAGCAATAAAATCTCATATTTATATAATAACAATAAATACAGATTTATTTTTTAAAGCAGAAGAAAACTGGAATACTTATATAGATTTAAAGAGCGTAAAAGATAATGTTACCATTGGAGAAATTAAATCTATTCATGGTCATGACGGATTTTTAATTGAATATGAACAGTTGTCAAAATTGCTTAAGTCAGTTTTCCAATTAAAAACAGATAAATTAATAGAAACAGCATAATTATGAAGACTATAAATAAGCATTTTGAAACTAAAGCCATTCGTACACAAATAGAACGCACTCAATTTTTAGAACACACAAGTCCTATATATCTTACTTCGAGCTATATTTTTGAAGATGCCGAAGATATGAGAGCTTCTTTTGCCGAAGAAAAAGAACGCAATATTTATAGCAGGTTTACAAACCCTAATACCTCTGAATTTGTAGATAAAATGTGCCAGTTAGAAGGTGCTGAAAGTGGTTATGCTTTTGCAACAGGAATGTCTGCAGTGTTTTCAACCTTTGCAGCATTATTAAAATCTGGAGATCATATTGTGTCTGCACAATCAGTATTCGGCTCTACACATACATTATTTACTAAGTATTTACCAAAATGGAATATAACAACAAGCTATTTTAAAGTAAATGAAGTTGACACTATAGAAGAATTTATTCAGCCTAATACAAAAATTTTGTATGCCGAATCGCCTACAAATCCTGCTGTCGATATTTTAGATTTAGAACTTTTAGGAAACATAGCAAAGAAGCACAATCTTTTGTTGGTAATAGATAATTGTTTTGCGACGCCATATCTTCAAAAGCCAATACTATTTGGTGCAGATTTAGTAATTCACTCTGCTACAAAATTAATAGATGGACAAGGAAGAGTGCTTGGTGGAGTTACAGTAGGAAAAGCAGATTTAATTAGAGAGATCTATTTGTTTTCTAGAAATTCAGGACCAGCACTATCTCCATTTAACGCTTGGATTTTATCTAAAAGTTTAGAAACACTTGCAGTACGAGTAGACAGACATTGTGAAAATGCTTTGAAAGTAGCTGAATTTTTAGAGCAGCATAAACATATTGATTTTGTTAAATATCCTTTTTTAAAATCTCATCCTCAATACGAAATTGCAAAAAAGCAAATGAAACTAGGAGGTAATATTGTAGCTTTTGAAATAAAAGGAGGTGTTGAAGCTGGTCGTAAATTTTTGGATGCCCTAAAATTATGTTCGCTTTCGGCAAATCTCGGAGATACAAGAACAATAGTAACACATCCAGCATCAACAACACATAATAAATTATCTGAAGAAGAAAGATTAGAAGTGAGTATTACAGATGGTTTGGTTCGGGTTTCTGTTGGGTTAGAACATATAGACGATATTATCAACGATTTAAAACAGGCATTGGAGGGTTAGAAAAATATATGTGCAAATGCGTATATTCGCATTATGCTTTCAAAGAAAACAAAATATGGATTAAAAGCGCTTGCATTTTTGGCAAGGCAAGAGAATACAACACCAGTGCAAATTGCAACAATTGCCGAAAGTGAAAATATCTCTCTTAAGTATTTAGAAAGCATTTTATTAACGCTTCGTAAGTCGGGTTTTTTAGGGTCAAAGAAAGGTAAAGGAGGTGGTTACTACCTCATAAAAAGTGCTCAAGACATCAAGTTAGCTCCAGTAATGCGAATATTAGAAGGTCCAATTGCAATGGTGCCTTGTGTGAGCTTAAACTTTTATGAAAAATGTAATGATTGCCCTGATGAAAATGCTTGTGCAGTTTATAATTTAATGATAGAAGTTAGAGATAGTACCTTAAATATTTTTAATAATAAATCTTTATCAGATTTAATTTAGCAAAAATTTAAACAAATAAAATTTGGATTATTCAATAAATAGAATATTATTTGCATAATAATCTATTATTCCGATAGGGTAAATATAATACAGAATGATAAGTACATTAATTCACATTAAGACAAAAGAGAAAAACATAATTAAATCAGAAGAAAAATTGAAACGAAGTCTTGCTAAAACAATTAGCTGGAGAGTTATTGGAACATTAGTTACGGTTTTAATTTCTTGGATAATAACAGGAACATTAGCATTGGCTTTTTCAATAGGAGCAGTAGAATTAGTATCTAAAATGGTATTGTATTTCTTTCATGAAAGAACTTGGAACAATATAAAATGGGGGAAATGATGAATTTAAATGTAAAAGAGTTGAGTAAAAAATTGAGAGTTAAGACACCTGCTGAGATCATTACATGGGCAATTATTAATTCTAAAAACCCTGTAGTGACAACAAATTTTAGACCATATGAAGCAGCAATATTATATGCAATAACACAAGTAAAAGCGAATATTAAAGTAATTTGGTGTGATACAGGCTATAATACAACAAACACATATAAACATGCAGAAAATTTAATAGAAAGTTTGTCACTCAACATACAACTATACGTGCCGAAACAAACTACTGCGCATAGAGATGTTGTATTAGGAATCCCTCAAGTGGATTCCCTTGAGCATAAAACATTTACCGAGCAAGTAAAATTGGAACCCTTTAAACGTGCTATGGCAGAGCATAAACCAGATGTGTGGTTTACCAATTTGCGTAAAGGACAAACAGCTTTTAGAGACAGTATTGATATTGTCTCATACGCTGCGGATGGGACATTAAAGGTAAGTCCTTTTTATCATTATTCCAATGAAGAATTAGATGGTTATTTGAAAGACTATAAGCTTCCAAATGAATTTAAATATTTCGATCCAACAAAAGTTTCGTCTAATAGAGAATGTGGATTACACGCTTAACAAAAGAAAGATGACAAATACAGCACAAATAAACCCATTAGAAAACGAAGCCATATACATTATTAGGGAGGTCGCGGCACAATTTGAGCGACCTGTTTTACTGTTTTCAGGTGGGAAGGATTCAATAACCCTTGTACGATTGGCGCAGAAAGCATTTTATCCAGCTAAAATTCCTTTTCCATTAATGCATATAGATACGGGACATAATTTTCCTGAAACTATAGAGTTTAGAGATGCTTTGGTTAAAGAGTTGGGTTTAGAATTGATTGTGAGATACGTTCAAGAATCTATTAATCAAGGAAAGGCGAAGGAAGAAACAGGGAAATATGCCAGTAGAAATACCTTACAAACCACAACATTATTAGATGCAATTGAAGAGTTTAAGTTCGATGCTTGTATTGGAGGCGCAAGGCGGGACGAGGAAAAAGCAAGAGCCAAAGAGCGTATTTTTTCGGTGCGTGACGACTTTGGGCAATGGGATGAAAAGAACCAACGACCAGAATTATTCGATATGCTAAATGGGCAGATAGAATTAGGGCAAAATGTTCGTGTATTTCCAATTTCTAATTGGACAGAGCTCGATGTGTGGTCTTATATAGAAAAGGAAGATATGGAAATTCCTTCAATCTATTTTTCTCATACAAGATCAACATTTATAAGAGATGGATTGATTTGGTCTACAAATGATGATGTTGTATATCGTGAAAAGGATGAGCCTGTAGAAGATAGAGTGGTTCGATTTAGAACTGTTGGAGATATGAGCTGTACAGCAGCTGTGCTTTCGGAAGCTTCTGATATTGCAACTGTAGTTCGAGAAATTAAGGCCTCAACAATATCAGAAAGAGGTGCTCGTATAGACGATAAACGCTCTGAAGCAGCTATGGAAAAACGAAAGCAACAAGGGTATTTTTAAAGACTGACATTAAATCCCTATGCTCTTGGCACAGGGCTAGAAAGACTGACATATATCATTTTTTGCGAATTCCGATAGCTATAAGGGGGTCTAAAAAAACATGGAAACATTTTAAACAAATCAGCAATTAAACGAATCAACAATAAAGCATGGAAGTTTTAAAAATAGCAACAGCTGGCAGTGTAGATGATGGTAAAAGTACCTTGATAGGGAGACTGCTTTACGATACAAAATCCTTAACCGACGATAAGTTAGAAGCCATTGAAAAAGCGAGTAAGCAAAAGGGTTTTGATTATTTGGATTTTTCGTTTGCAACGGATGGTTTAGTGGCAGAAAGAGAACAAGGTATTACTATTGATGTAGCACATGTTTATTTCTCTACAAGTACAAAAAGTTACATTATTGCAGACACTCCAGGTCACATAGAGTATACCCGAAACATGGTTACAGGAGCCTCAACATCGCAAGCAGCAATTGTATTAATCGATGCAAGAAAAGGGGTAATAGAGCAAACAAATCGTCATTTTTTTATCAATAATTTATTGCGCATTAAAGATATAATCGTTGCGGTTAATAAGATGGATTTGGTCGATTTTTCAGAAGAAAAGTATAAGGCTATAAAAGCCGATTTTGAAGCCTTGATGGAAAAACGTGACTATCAAGAACAAAGTATCATTTTTATTCCTGTTAGTGCATTACTAGGAGATAATGTTGTACACGGATCAAAGAACATGCCTTGGTATAGTGGACAAACATTATTGGAACATTTAGAGCTTTTAGATACTAAAGATATTTATAATAGAGGTACGCCTAGATTTCCAGTGCAGTATGTTATACGACCAAAAACAAACGAGTTTCATGATTTTAGAGGTTTTGCGGGTAAAATATACGGAGGAGACTTAAGTGTTGGTGACGATATTGCGGTGTTGCCATCACAAACAAAATCAAAGATTAAAGAGATTTATGTTTACGATAAAAAGTACGATACGGCATCGAGGCGATCGTCAGTAACAATAACTTTAGAAAACGACATTAATGTAAGTCGAGGTGATATGATTGTAAAGGCTGACAGTTTACCTACGATAGATAAGCAATTTAGTGCAATCATATGTTGGATGGATTTTAAGCAGCTTACTACAGGAGCAAAATATGTATTACAACATGGTGTAAATAAGGTATTGGCAAAAGTGGATAATATAAACCATAGGATTAATCCAGATTATTCGGGTATAGATTCAGAGGTACAAAGTTTGGAAGTTAACGATATCGCATCGGTATCATTTAAGCTAAACAAACCGATATTTTTCGATGTATTTAAAGAACATAGAACCAATGGGTCCTTTATTTTAATTGATACTCAATCAAATAATACAGTAGGAGCAGGGTTCATTCAATAACAAGAATATGAAAAGTTTCAGAACAGAATTAGAAAACCCGATAGTTGAAAAAGACATTATTGAATTAGAAAAAAAAATTCAATTATTTAAAGAAGGTTTAATAGACGATGAACGCTTTAGAAGTTTACGTTTAGCCCGAGGTGTTTATGGTCAGCGTCAATTTGGTGTGCAAATGATTCGTCTTAAAATACCCTATGGCAAGGTTACAAGTAATCAGTTGTTAAGGATTTCGGATGTTGCAGATGAGTACTCTACAGGAAAATTACATATTACAACACGACAAGACATACAAATTCATTATGTGAGTTTAGATAGAACTCCCGAATTATGGGCACAACTTGAAAAAGATGATATAACATTACGAGAAGCCTGTGGTAATACAGTTAGAAATGTAACAGCAAGCGAAACAGCTGGGATAGATGTAAACGAACCTTTTGATGTTTCGCCTTATGCAGATGCTATTTTTAAATTTTTCTTGAGGAACCCTATCTGTCAGGAAATGGGACGGAAATTTAAAATTTCCTTTTCTTCTTCCGATTCTGATACAGCATTGAGTTTTATTCATGATTTAGGATTTATTCCAAAAATAAAAAATAACAAAAAAGGATTTAAAGTTTTATTAGGTGGAGGTTTAGGTTCGCAACCGAGACAAGCAGATGTTTTGTATGAATTTTTGCCAGCACATAAAATAATTCCTCTTACAGAAAGTGTTTTACGAATCTTTGATCGTCATGGTGAAAGAGCAAGACGTCAAAAAGCTAGAATGAAATTTCTTATAAAAGATATTGGCTTAAAAAATTTTATAAAGCTTGTTGAAAAAGAACAACTAGCGTTATCACATCAAGAAGTTTTTATCGATACTACAGACTTTGATACAGAAATAAAAATTCCAAAAGTTTCAAATGTAAAAATCGATATTAATGATGAATCAAATTTTAAAAAATGGAAAAAATTAAATGTAATTCAACAAAAACAGAAAGGACTTTTTGCGATTGGTATTAAAGTAAGATTAGGAGATTTATCTACCAAAAAAGCTAGAGAATTAGCTCATTTAATTAAAGACTATGCAGGAGACGAATTGCGTTTTACACTTAGACAAAATATTCTTATTCGTCACGTAAAAGAAGAATTACTCCCATTTTTTTACCAAAAGTTAAAAGAACTAGGATTTACAGAATTAGGATATAATTCAACTGTAGATATTACAGCTTGTCCAGGAACAGATACCTGTAATTTAGGTATTGCAAGTAGCACAGGAATTGCAGTAAAACTAGAGCAAGTGCTTATAGATGAATATCCTCAATATATTAATAATAAGGAAATTACTATAAAAATAAGTGGTTGCATGAATGCTTGTGGGCAGCATAATATGGCACATATCGGGTTTCAAGGAATGTCTATAAGTATTGGTAAGTTAGTTATCCCAGCAGTACAAATATTACTTGGAGGAGGTGTTTTAGGCAATGGAAAAGGACGATTTTCAGATAAGGTAATTAAAATACCATCTAAAAGAGGTCCTGATGCTTTGCGATTATTGCTAAATGATTTTCAAACACATTCATTAGCTAATTCATTTTTAGAATATTATGATATTAAAGGTAAAAAATATTTTTACGATTTATTAAAACCACTAACCAATACTAATAATTTAACTGAAGATGATTTTATAGATTGGGGAACAACAAATCAATACGTAAAAGCAATTGGTATTGGAGAATGTGCTGGCGTTATCATAGATTTAGTAGCAACATTGATGCTAGAATCTAAAGAAAAATTAGATTTAGCCGATGAAGCCTATTTAAACAATAAATGGGCAGATGCCATATATCAAGTATATGCTGCTTTTGTTAATGGAGCTAAAGCATTGTTGCTAACAGAAGATAAAAAAACAAATACCCAAGCATCTATAATAACTTTATTTGATGAAATTTTTATTGAAACTCAAAAAATAACACTTCAAATGTCATTTAAAGAGTTAGTATATCAAATAAACAAAAATCAACCAAATTCAGATTTCGCAAAAACATATATCAGTCAAGCAAAAGATTTCTTTGAAACAATTGAGAAGTATAGAGTAAAAGAATTAGTAAATGAAAAATAGAAGAACTCCAAAATTAACAATAGTTGGAGCAGGCCCAGGAGATTCCGATTTAATTACGCTCAAAGCAATAAAAGCTTTAAAGGTTGCAGATGTGATATTATATGATGCACTAATTAATGAAGACTTACTTAACTATGCATCTCACGAAGTTGAACTTATTTTTGTAGGCAAACGTAAAGGATGTTCAGCATATCAGCAAGATCAGATAAATGAACTTATAGTAAGCAGAGCAAAAAGTCATGGACACGTAGTTCGTTTAAAAGGTGGAGACCCATTTATTTTTGGTAGAGGAGCCGAAGAAATAGATTATGTAAGACAGTTTGGGATTGAAACGTATATGATTCCCGGAATATCTTCAGTAATGGCAGTTCCTGCTTATCAAGGAATTCCATTAACCAAAAGAGGAGTGTCTGAAAGCTTTTGGGTAATTACAGGAACATCTAAATCACATAAATTATCTGGCGATATTGCTTTAGCAGCCAAATCTACAGCAACTGTTGTCATTTTAATGGGAATGGGAAAGTTAAACGCAATAGTTAAAGTGTTTTCTGCTGAAAACAAACAAAACACTCCAGTAGCGATTATTCAAAACGGAACAATGAAAAACGAAAAATTTGGAGTAGGAACAATTGAAACTATTAGTCGAATTGTAAAAGAGAAAAAATTGTCTTCTCCAGCCGTTATTATTATTGGAGAAGTAGTACGAGAGCGAGTTAAATTAAATTCTATTTTTCAAGAATTAAAAGAAGAAATGTTTACTATTTAGCTAATGGAACGGAATAATTTATATCCAATTTTTTTAAAAGTTCATCAACTCAATGTGCTTATTATTGGAGGCGGAAAAGTTGCATTAGAAAAACTATCCTTTATGTTAAAATCAAGTCCGAATGCTCAAGTTACAATGATTGCTTTAGAATTTTTGGACGAGTTAATTGTTTTGGCAGAAAAACATGACGTTTTATTAGTACATAATACCGCTTATAGTCATACTGTTTTACAAGAGTATCATTTGGTTATTGCAGCAACAAACAATTATAAAGTAAATAAGCAAGTTTATAATGATGCTAAAAGAATAAACTTATTAGTAAATGTTGCTGACACACCTGATTTATGTGATTTTTATCTTGGTGGAATTGTAACCAAAGGAAATATTAAAATCGCTATTTCTACAAATGGGAAATCACCAACAATAACTAAACGTTTGAGAGAATTCTTTGAAGATGTAATTCCTGAAGAAATTGATGATTTAGCACAAAATTTAAATCGGTTTAGAAAAGAAATTAAAGGCGATTTTGCAGCAAAAGTTTCTAAACTAAATAAACTCACAAAAGGATTATTAACAGAATCATAGTTATAAAACTATTTAATTTATCGGGTTCTTCATTTTTACTGTCAATTATTCATTAATCTTACGACTATTGTTCAGAAAAACAGTTAATATTGATTAAATGAATTTACAATTAGAAGAGGAAATGAGTTTTAAAAATTACAATGTTCGTTTAAAAGACACGATTGAAATTTTTACAAAAAGATTGTTTTATACTCTATTTGAAAAACAAAACAATAATGAAGAAGAACTTTCTTTTTTGAAAACTATGTTCTTGGAAATTGCATTCAAATTATCTATTGAAAAAGGAGAAACTGTTTGGGAAATTTTTAAGAGTCGATTTTCAGAAATTAGAAAAAAATTAGATTTAGACGCAATAGCTATAGAACAAAATGATCCGGCAACTAAAAGTCTGGAAGAGGTTTATTTAGCATGTCCTGGATTTTATGCCATTGCCATTTATCGTTTAAGCCATCAATTATGTTTATTAAATGTTCCGCTTATACCAAGAATGATGAGTGAGTATGCTCATGGTGTTACTGGAATAGATATACATCCTGGAGCAACTATTGGAGACTCATTTTTTGTGGATCATGGTACAGGAATTGTGATTGGAGAAACTTCAATCATAAAAAACAATGTAAAAATATTTCAAGGTGTTACCTTGGGAGGCATTCAAGTTAAAAAAAGCATGTCATCTACTAAAAGGCATCCAACTATTGAAGACAATGTTACCATTTATGCAAATGCCACTATTTTAGGAGGCAATATTACTATTAGCGCAAACAGTACAATAGGAGCAAATGTTTGGATTACAAGGTCAGTTCCGGAAAATTCTCTGGTAACCTATCAAACAGAAATTAAAATTAGCACTAAAAAAAATGGAATTTAGTAAGCGCATAACAGACCTAATTGGGAATACACCTTTAATAGAAGTTACCAACATAATCTCAAATAAAAACGTTAGACTTTTTTTGAAATTAGAAGGGGATAATCCAGGTGGAAGCGTTAAAGACAGACCTGCTTTCAATATGATTAATGAAGCTTTAAAACGAGGCGATATAAAAAAAGGAAGTACTCTGGTTGAAGCTACTAGCGGAAACACAGGAATTGCATTAGCATTTATTGCGCAACTTTTAGACTTAAATATGATTTTAATAATGCCAGATAATTCAACAGTAGAACGTGTAAAAACGATGTGTGCTTTTGGTGCTGAAGTGATTTTAACATCTTCAGACAGAGGTATTGAAGCATCAAGAGATTTAGCGTTTGAGTTTAGAGATAAAAAAGGATATACCTTGTTAAATCAATTTGAAAACGATGACAATTGGAAAGCACATTACAAAACTACAGGGCCAGAAATTTGGAAGGACATGCATGGTAAAATAACACATTTTGTTTCGGCAATGGGAACAACAGGCACAATAATGGGAGTTTCAACATATCTGAAAGAGAAAAATAAAAATATAACTATAGTTGGAGCACAACCCGATGATGGTTCTAAAATTCCAGGTATAAGAAAATGGTCTCCAGAATATATACCTAAATTCTTCGACAGATCAAAAGTAGATGAAATTATTGAAGTAAGCGAAAAAGAGGCTATAGCAATGACACGTCGTTTGGCAAAAGAAGAAGGTGTCTTTGCAGGAATGAGTAGTGGTGGAGCAGTAGCAAGTGCTTTAAAATTAGCCGAGAAATTAGATCAAGGTGTTATTGTTACGGTTATTTGTGATAGAGGAGATCGTTACTTGTCTTCTAACTTATTTGAATAAGAGTTATATTTCAGCATTAAAATTGTGTAAACAAAAAATTAATCCCTTTATTTGCACTCACAAAGTTCATAAACTTATTGAAATGTTATCAAGAAAGGTGGAGGGATTAGACCCTATGAAACCTTAGCAACCCTTTAATTTTATTAAAAGAAGGTGCTAAATTCTACTAAATTACTGATTCATTTATCAGGCATTTGGATAGATAACTAAACGAAATTGCTGTATTGCAATAACGTATATTTTCTTTTTAACATTTTTCTATTAAGTACGTCAATATTTGACGCATTTGACTTTTGGTTTAATTATTTATTAACTCAAAAAAATTAGAAAAATGAATGCAACAAAAATTATTCATTCCATTCCAAGTAATCCGCTCACTGGATCAATTTCGGTACCAGTGTACCAAACATCAACCTTTATTCAGGAAGCTCCTGAAATTAACAAAGGATTCGATTATGCAAGAAGTAACAATCCAACACGTAAAGTGCTGGAAGATGTTGTCACAAAATTAGAAGACGGACATTCGGGTTTTGCTTTTGCAACAGGTTTAGCTGCAATCGATTCTGTTCTAAAATTATTATCTTCTGGTGATGAGATTATTGCTGTTGATGATGTTTATGGAGGTGCTTACCGTTTGTTTACTCATGTTTATGAAAAATTGGGAATAAAAGTGCAGTATGTAGATACTACAGATGCAGAAAATATTGCGAATCTAATTAGTAGTAAAACTAAACTTGTTTGGATTGAATCACCAACTAATCCAACTTTAAAAGTTTCTGATATCCAAACTATTGCCATTATTGCTAAAAGTGTTGGAGCGCTTTTGGTGGTAGATAATACGTTTGCAAGTCCAATAGCACAACAACCACTTTTATTAGGAGCAGATATTATTATTCATAGTGGTACAAAATATATTGGTGGACATTCCGATTTGGTCGTTGGTTTGGTAGTAACTAAAACTCAAGAGCTATCAGAGAGAATCAAATTCATTCAAAATGCTTCGGGTGCTATTTTAGGATCTTGGAATTGTTTTTTAACGATTCGAGGTATTGAAACTTTAGAATTGCGTTACAAAAAACAATGTGAAAATGCATTTGCCATAACTGCATTTTTAGTGAATCATGATGCTGTTCAGGATGTATATTTTTCAGGATTAGTGTCGCATAAAAATCATGAAATAGCAAAACGTCAACAAAAAGGATTATTTGGAGGTGTTGTGTCATTTACACTTAAAGTAGATACACAAGAAGCAGCCAATCAATTTGTAACAAATACAAACTATTTTAAGTTAGCTGAAAGCCTTGGAGGTGTTAAAAGTTTACTCTGCCATCCTCCACAAATGACACATGCATCAATTCCTCGTGAAAAAAGATTACAATCAGGAATTAAAGACTCATTGATTCGTTTATCTTGTGGAATAGAAGATTCTCAAGACCTAATCAATGATTTAAATCAAGCTTTTACCGCAATAAATACATCAAAAGAAAATCGCTATGTCAAATAGTAAAATATTAAATGTTATCATTTTTGGTATTGGCAATGTTGGCAGTACTTTAATTCGTCAAATTAATGCTGAAAGATTACAATTACAACAACGAAATAATGTGCAAATTAGAATTCCGATTGTAACTAATTCTAAATTGGCGTTTTTTAACAAAGAAGGGATTTCAAATATTTGGGAATATGATTTCGAAACATTTTCTGTGCCTTATAAAATTGAAGAGATTATTCAGTTTGTCAAAACACATAATTTTGAAAACCTCATAGCAATTGATGCTACTGCGAGTTCTGAATTTACAAAGCATTACATTTCACTAATACAAAACAAATTTCATATTGTATCTGCAAATAAAGCTGCAAATACACAAGGTTACGATTTTTATGAAGAATTGCGATTCAACTTAAAAAAGTACAACAAACAGTTTTTATATGAAACTAATGTTGGCGCAGGTTTGCCAGTTATTGAAACCATAAAAAGTTTATACGATTCAGGAGAGAAGATTAAAAAAATAAGAGGTGTATTTTCGGGTTCATTGAGTTATATTTTTAATGAATTCTCTTCAGGTAATCAACCCTTTTCAAAGGTGTTACAACAAGCTATAAATTTAGGATTGACTGAACCTGATGCTCGCGAAGATTTGTCAGGAAATGATGTTGCAAGAAAATTATTGATTTTAGCTCGCGAATTAAATTTAAAAACAGAGTTTCATAATATTTCAGTCGAATCATTAGTGCCTAAAGAATTAAATGGTAAAACAAAGTTGCATCAATTTAGAACGAGAGTTAAAGAATTAGATCAACCCTTCGAGTATTTAAAGAACTCCATTAAAGAAAATGAAGTGCTTCGTTATATTGGAGAACTGGATGTTGTTAATGAAAAATTAGATGTTAAGCTTATTTCAGAAAACACAAAATCATCTCTAGGTCAACTCAAAGGTGCGGATGTTATTTTTGCAATTTTCACAGAATCTTATGGAGAAAACCCATTAGTTATTCAAGGAGCAGGAGCTGGGAAGTCAGTCACAGCACGAGGCTTGCTTTCAGATATTTTAAAATTATCAACCCGTTTAAATTAGAATTATGAGTAGTATAAATGAAGCCATAAAAAAACGCATTTTAATACTCGATGGCGCAATGGGAACCATGCTTCAAGACTATAATTTTTCTGAAGAAGATTTTAGAGGAAAACGTTTTAAAGACTATCCAACATCATTAAAAGGAAACAACGATTTGTTGTCGCTTACACAACCTAAAGCCATTGCCGAAATACATCGTAAATATTTTGAAGCTGGAGCAGATATTATAGAAACCAATACATTTTCCGGAACAACCATTGCCATGGCAGACTATAACCTGGAAGATTTAGTATATGAGCTAAACTATGAATCTGCAAAAATTGCAAAACAAGTAGCAGACGAGTTCATAAAGCTAAATCCAAATAAGCCACGTTTTGTAGCAGGAAGCATTGGACCTACAAATAAAACAGCTAGTTTATCGCCAGATGTAAATAAACCTGAATATCGTGCAATTAATTTTGAAGAGTTACGAATAGCGTACAAACAACAAGTACAAGCTTTGATAGATGGTGGTGTTGATGTATTATTAGTGGAAACTATTTTTGATACGCTTAATGCTAAAGCAGCTTTATTTGCCATTGAAGAAGTTAAAGAAGAGCGCAATATCGATATTCCAATTATGGTGTCTGGAACAATAACAGATGCTTCCGGACGAACACTTTCAGGGCAAACAGTCGAAGCATTTTTAACATCCATATCTCATATTTCGCTATTAAGTGTGGGCTTTAACTGTGCTCTTGGAGCAGAGCAATTAAAACCATATATGCAACGCTTATCTAACGAAACTGAGTTTTTTACATCAGCACATCCAAATGCTGGATTACCAAATGCTTTTGGAGAATACGATCAAACCCCTAAGCAAATGCAAGAACTAATTGAAGACTATTTAAAAGATGGTTTAATAAATATTATTGGAGGTTGCTGTGGTACAAATCCTAAACATATTAAAGCAATTGCAGATGTTGCTAAAAATTATGAACCAAGAAGAATAAGTATGAATGTATAATCCCTTCCCTTTTAAAGGGAAGGTGTCACAAAGTGACGGAAGGGTTAAAAAAGAGTAGAATAGAAAGAATGAATAATAACAATAAATATTTAACACTTTCTGGTTTAGAACCTTTGGTTGTAACACCCGAAAGCAACTTTATTAATATAGGTGAACGCACAAATGTTACAGGTTCTCGCAAGTTTTTACGTTTAATTAAAGACGAGAAGTTTGAAGAAGCTATTGACGTGGCGAGACATCAAGTAGAAGGAGGAGCACAAATTATTGATGTGAATATGGATGAAGGTATGCTTGACGGAATTGAAGCCATGACAATCTTTTTAAATCTTATCGCTTCAGAACCAGATATCGCTCGTGTCCCAATTATGATTGATAGTTCTAAATGGGAAATTATAGAAGCTGGGTTACAAGTTGCTCAAGGAAAATGTGTAGTGAATTCTATCAGTTTAAAAGTTGGAGAAACCGAGTTTGTTCGTCAGGCGAAATTGGTTAAACGCTATGGAGCAGCTGTAATTGTTATGGCTTTTGATGAGGAAGGACAAGCAGATACCTACCAAAGACGTATTGATATTTGTAAACGTTCGTATGATATTTTGGTCAATCAGGTTAAGTTTAAACCGCAGGATATTATTTTTGATCCTAATATATTTCCTGTAGCTACTGGAATGGATGAGCATAGAAAAAATGCTTTAGATTTTTTCAATGCTACAAAATGGATAAGAGAGAATTTACCCTATGCTAATGTTTCAGGTGGTGTAAGCAATGTGTCTTTTTCATTTAGAGGAAATAATGTGATTCGCGAAGCTATGCACTCGGCGTTTTTATATCATGCGATTCAAAATGGAATGAATTTAGGCATTGTTAATCCTGCTATGTTAGAGGTTTATGACGAGATTAACAAGGATTTATTAGAACGAGTTGAAGACGTGTTATTCGACAGAAGAGACGATGCTACCGAACGGTTATTAGAGTTTGCTGAAACAGTAAAAGGTCAAAAAAGGCAAGAAGAGTCAATAGTTCAAGAGTGGAGAAATAATGATTTACAAGAACGCATAACACATGCGTTAGTTAAAGGGATTGACGCTTTTATAGTTGAAGATGTTGAAGAAGCAAGATTAGCATCAAGCAGACCAATTGAAGTTATAGAAGGACATTTAATGATTGGAATGAACGTAGTAGGAGACTTATTTGGCAGTGGAAAAATGTTCTTGCCTCAAGTTGTAAAATCCGCACGAGTAATGAAAAAAGCGGTTGCTCACTTACAACCATTTATAGAAGCTGAAAAAGATGGAAAAGTGGAATTTGCGGGCAAAATACTTATGGCAACAGTAAAAGGTGATGTGCATGATATAGGAAAAAATATTGTGAGTGTTGTTTTAGGTTGTAATAACTATGAAATTATAGATTTAGGTGTGATGGTGCCTCTTGAAAAAATAATAGAAATAGCTAAAAAAGAAAATGTTGATGTGATTGGTTTAAGTGGGCTGATTACACCTTCGTTAGATGAAATGGTATATGTGTCTAAAGAAATGAAAAAGCAAAATTTTAATATTCCATTAATGATTGGAGGAGCTACCACATCAAGAGTACACTCAGCAGTAAAAATTGCGCCTAATTATAACAATACAGTAATTCACGTAAATGATGCTTCAAGAGCAGTTACTGTAGTTGGAAACTTATTAAAAAAGGACAACAAAGTTTATAAAAATCAGATTAGAGAAGAATATGAAAAATTTAGAGAGCAGTTTTTAAATCGATCCAAAAAGAAGGAATATGTATCTATTGAAATTGCTCGAAAAAACAAATTTAAAATCGATTGGAATACTACTGAAATTGTAAAACCAAAACAATTAGGCATTCAAACTTTTCAAGATTTTAATATTTCAAAACTTGAAGATTATATTGATTGGTCACCTTTTTTTAGAAGCTGGGATTTACATGGCAAATATCCAGATATTTTAAAGGATGATATTGTTGGAGAACAAGCTACAGAATTGTTTGAAGACGCTCAAGCATTATTAAAACGTATATTTAACGAAAAACTATTACAAGCAAAAGCCGTTTTCGGATTATTTCCAGCAAACACAATAAATGATGATGATATTGAAGTGACAATTAAAAATTGTTATGCTGAGCGTAGTCGAAGCATCTCAAATAGTAAAGAACTAAAAAGCAAACAAGTTACTTTCTTAACCCTTCGACAACAATTAAAGAAAAGAGAAGGTAAACCAAATTTCGCATTAGCCGATTTTATTGCACCAAAAGAAACTGGAATTACAGATTATTTAGGTTGTTTTTGTGTGTCAACTGGATTTGGAACACAAGAATTATCTGAGCAGTTTGAAGCAGATAATGACGATTATAATTCCATTATGATTAAAGCTTTGGCAGATCGTTTAGCCGAAGCATTTGCAGAGTATTTACATAAAGAAGTAAGAACAAAACATTGGAGTTATGCACAAAATGAAAACCTTTCAAATGAAGAATTAATAAAAGAATCGTATAAAGGTATTCGTCCAGCTCCTGGTTATCCAGCTTGTCCAGATCATTTAGAGAAAGCAACTATTTGGGAATTGCTTGATGTAGAAAAAGGAATTGGTGTTACACTTACAGAAAGTCTGGCAATGTGGCCAGCTGCAAGTGTAAGTGGCTATTATTTTGCAAATAAAGAAGCCAAATATTTTGGACTTGGTAAAATAACAGAAGATCAGTTAATAGATTATAGTAAGAGAAGAAACATAACTATAAATAAAGCTAGAAAATGGTTAAATCCTAACCTTGCAGATAATTAAATAATAAAGTTACAGAAAACATTCGTGTATTCGTGGCTAAAAAAATGAGATTCCTGCTTTCGCAGGAAATAAATATGAAAGTAACAGAACACATAAAAAACGCAAACGGTAAAACTCAATTTTCATTCGAGATATTACCACCTTTAAAAGGGCAACACATTCAATCTATTTTTGATAATATTGACCCTTTAATGGAATTTAATCCACCTTTTATAGATGTAACCTATCATAGAGAAGAATATGTGTTTAAGGAGCAAGAGAATGGCTTGTTAAAAAAGCAAGTGGTAAGAAAGCGACCAGGAACAGTAGGTATTTGTGCAGCAATTCAAAACAAATATAAAGTAGATGCAATTCCGCATATTTTATGTGGTGGATTTACAGTAGAAGACACCGAGAATTTCTTGATAGATTTAGATTTTCTCGGCATGCAAAATGTTATGGCACTACGTGGGGATGCCGTTAAAAGCGAAACCTATTTTAAACCAGAAATCGATGGTCATAACTATGCAAGTGAACTTGTATCACAAATTGAAGATTTAAACAATGGAATTTATCTTGATGATGAGTTACAAAATACAGCGTCAACCAATTTTTGTACTGGAGTTGCAGCATATCCCGAAAAACATATGGAAGCACCTAGTTTAGATAGCGACATTCACTTTTTAAAGAAAAAAATCAAAAAAGGAGCAACATATATTGTAACTCAAATGTTTTTCGATAATCAAAAATATTTCGATTTTGTAGATAAATGTAGAAAAGAAGGAATTATAGTACCGATTATTCCAGGATTAAAACCAATTGCTACAAAAAAACAACTGAATTTAATTCCGCATCGTTTTCATGTAGATTTACCTGAAGCATTAATTATGGCAGTAGTAAAATGTAAAGATAATAAAGCCGTTAGAGAAGTTGGTGTAGAATGGTGTGTGCAACAATCAAAAGAACTTAAAACAGCAGGAATTCCTGTACTTCATTATTATTCGATGGGCAAAAGCGATAATATTAAAGCTATAGCTTCACAGATATTTTAATTATTCTCTTACTTTTGTTGCACAAGTATTGTAAATGAAACAAAGTTTAACCTACATTTTATGTTTTTGTTTTAGTATTGTTTTTTCACAAGACAACCAAACATCTTCTACATATTTAGACGTTAATTATTTTAAAGGAAATATAGCCTTGCACAATAATGATATACTTCATTTAATAAAAGGACATCCAGAAGGCATCATAATGAGTTGGAATAAAAAAACTTTTGGTTATGAAAATTGGGAACAGCGTTACAATTATCCTGATTATGGACTTTCATTTACCTATCAAGATTTAAAAAACGAAGTTTTAGGAAATAATTATGCACTATATGCACATTACAATTTTTATTTTCTTAAGCGCAACCTTATGTTCCGAATTGGGCAAGGGTTAGCCTTTACAACGAACCCTTACCATAAAATTGATAATCATAAAAACATAGCTTTTGGTTCTAAATTTATGAGCGGTACTTATGTGATGCTTAATTATAAAAAAGAACGTATTATAGATAGGTTTGGTCTGCAAACTGGATTACTGTTATTACATTACTCTAATGCCAATGTTAAAGCACCAAATACAAGTATGAATTCTGTCACTTTTAATGTTGGAGTGACCTATAGTTTAGATAAAAAAGAGCCAGAGTTTCTGAATACAATTGATAATGAAAAATTTACACAACCTATTAAGTATAATTTTGTGTTTAGAAGTGGTATTAACGAAAGCGATGTAATAGATAGTGGTCAGTTTCCATTTTATATTTTTTCTGCTTATGCCGATAAGAAACTAAACCATAAAAGCGCATTACAGTTAGGAACAGATGTTTTCTTTTCAAATTTTTTAAAAGAAAATATAGAATTTAATGCTGTTGCTTTTCCAGAACGCAATGAAGATGGGAATGCCGATTATAAGCGTGTTGGAATTTTTATAGGACACGAACTATTTATTAATAAAATATCTGTTATAACTC
>CAYRVY010000010.1:0-20078 GCA_964427695.1 uncultured Flavobacteriaceae bacterium | reverse complement strand
ATATTGGATTGAGGTATGAAAAATTAATCTCAACGCAGTTTTAAACTAGAGCCTTAAGGTTTTATAAATGGTTTTTACAAACCAATGCTTTAATAAATATAAAAAGTCAACAATATTTCATTAACAAAACCCTGTAATGTCTTGAGCTGTCCAAAACATGTATGTGCTAACTAAGCCAAGTATTCCAAGGAATCATTGCAAGAACAAGCACTAATGATAAGGTGTAAAAAATAGCTATAGTTTTAAATTTTGAAGTTGAGGTTAATTTCTTTTTATGTTTAGAATAGCCTATAGTAATTAACGCAACAACAAGTAACATAGTTATAGGATGCTCAATAATATTAGACCTTAAAGTGCTGTTTTTCATAATGCCTCCCATTCCCATATCGCTAATAAGTCTTAAATAATCTGAAACAAAGAACAACACAATTCCTATTATTAATTGTATGTGCATTACAATTAAAGTAAATAACGAGATTCTAAAATCTTTTGCATGAAACTCTTTTTTAGCCAAAAATTTAATAAGCGCATTAAATGTTGCTAATATTAAAATAAGCAATACTAAATAAGCCCAATATGAATGCAATGTACTAACTGTATTATACATAATTTATTAATTTGATTAAGTAACAAAAATAGTGAATTTTATATAAAAAACCTCCGAGAGTTGCAACTCTCGGAGGTTTAAAACTATCTTTGTAAAACCTATAACGGTTATTTAGAACTAGTCAAATATATATCTTAATCCTATACGCATTTGCCATCTAGAACTTTGAACTCCTGTATCATCAATTCGTTCTAAATTATCAACAACTGAAGGATCATAACTAAATACCGGATCTGGTCCGGCAGTTTCAGTTCTTAATAATCGAACCTCTCCAAAGTTAGCTACAAATTTTTGCACTCCCCACTCTTTGTTTAATAAATTAGTTAAATTAAATATATCAAATGTTAATTGTAAAGTGTTATTTGCATCCCCAATTTCAAAATTTATATCTTGAATAAATTTAAAATCAACAACATGATTCCAAGACTCTCCTCTGTCTCCATTTCTTTCGGCGTATTGACCTCTTCTGCTTCTTAAATAATCATTGCTTTCAATAAAAGAATTTAATGCATCCCATTGTTGTTGTGAGGTAAGTCCATTTGCGCCATCAAGCAATGCTATTTCTCCTTGATTATCAGGAACATAAATTAATGCATTATCTCTAGAATCATCATTTAATAAATCTCTTCCCTCTTGATAGATATATGAGAATGGTCTTCCTTGTCTTCCTTCGTAAAAGAAACTAAATGTAGTTTTTAAATTTTCTAGCCACTCGAATTCATATGACATCCAACTTGTTATTCGACTTCCTGTAGAAAAATCTGAACGAGTTACAGGTAATCTAGAGTTTTTCCCATTAACGGTTTGGATATTTCTCCATTGTGAACTGTTTTGAGATGAGGTTAAATCAAATATCCCATGCGAATCTCCATAGGTATAAGTAACATTCCCCATAAACCCTTTGGAATAGCTTTTAGTTATTCCTATTGAAGCATTCCAAGAATATCCTTCTCCTGTGTTTGATCCTAAAATTATTCTACCATAAGTATCGTCAACTTCATCTCTTCTATTATAAAAAGGTCTGTTATCAGCTCCGTTTAAAAATCCAACTGGACCTTTAACATTTAAATTTTCATAAAATATAGTTTGTAAGTTGTCCTGATAAAGTAAATCAGCATTTAAAACTAATCCCCACCAAGGTAATTTTTGATCGACAGCAATATTATACTTCATTATTTGAGGTAGCTTTAAGTTGGAAGCAAACAAATCAACATTTCCTCCTGTTTCGCCTGTGCCAGGCTGAGCGGTAACTGGCTGATTATTAACATCTGGATTAAAAGTAAAACTAGGCCCAAAAATAAACGCATATCCTCCAGTCACACCATTATTATTATATACAGCTCCTGGCCATACATTTGGCATTCTTGATGTAAATACACCTAGACCACCTCTAATTTGAGTTTTATAAGCACCTTTAACATTCCAGTTAAAACCAATTCTTGGAGAAACATGAATAGTTGAAGAAATTCCAGCTCCAGCTCTAGCTCCTTGTAAATCTTTTCCTGCAGCTTCTAATAATGGGATTGTTCTAGTATTAAAATCTTCATTAATCAATCCATCTTTCCAAACTGGTAAATCAAAACGAAGACCAACGGATAATCTAAAATTATCTGACATTTGTACTTCGTCTTGGAAATATAAACCGTATTGAGCTAAATCAAATTCAGAAGCTCCTGAAGACGTATCTCCAGCACCATCACTCAAAAGAGAATATCCTCTTTGGTATATCCTTGGTAAAGCATCATTTAAAAAATCATCTAAACTATTAAATTCATAATTTCCAAAGTTACTAGCAAAAAATAAATTTTTGGTCGAAGAAAACTCATTGTGTGTTCCAATAGTAATTGTATGAATACCACTATATATTTCAAAATTATTAGTTATTGTGAATACTTTTTGATCCAACAAATTAGCAGTTGAAAAACGTTCGCCTCCAAATATAATCCTACCACTTCCATCTCTTATATTAACATAAGGAAATGGATCTCCTGAAGGGTCTCTATCGTCTGCTACTTTTGTATAACCAATAATTAAATTGTTAGAGGCTTTATTCGCTATCCTCCAATTCCATTCTAAAGTCGCAGAATTAGTAGTAGATTTAAAAAATTCTGATCCATTAATAAAAGCTATTCTGTTGAATCTTGAATTGTTTGCCTCCAAATTAACAATATCAGTATATCTATATGATAATGATAACTTATGATCGTCACTCATATTATAATCAAACTTTGCAGTTATCTTATCATTCTCTAAAGTTGTCGTACCTATATCAAATGATCCAGGATCGTACCCAAACCTAGACATTAAATTACTTCTTAAATTTGTGATATCTGCGGCATTACTATTACCAATATAATTAGCAATATCAAATGGATCTGGAGATTCATTATCTTCTCTCTCATAGTTTACAAAGAAAAATAGTTTGTCTTTTATTATTGGTCCTCCTAAACTAATTCCATAAGTTTTAGATGAAAACTCGGGAATTTTTTCTCTGCTTCCTCCAGATGGAACTAAATCAACAGGTGTTTTTCCTACTAAATTTTCATTTCTGGTAAATCCATAAACTGTCCCTTTAAATTTATTTGATCCCGATTTAGTAATCGCATTAATTGCACCTCCTGTAAACCCTGAAAGTTTTACATCAAATGGAGCAACTGCTACATTAAATTGTTCAATGGCGTCTATAGAAAATGGTGAAGCTCCTGTTTGCCCTCCATTGGTTCCAGAAGCAGCAAGACCAAACTGATCGTTACTAACAGCTCCATCAACAAAAATAGTGTTAAATCGGTTGTTCTGACCAGCAATATTAATACTGAAGCCATCTCTTCCTTCAGATATTGATGCTTGTGGTGTTATCCTAACAAAATCGGCAATAGATCTTGATGTGGTTGGCAAATTATTAATCTGTCTAGAGTCAATTGTGGTTTCTGAACCAGTTTTATTTCCATCAAAAATATTATTAGTGTTAACAGAAATAACTACTTCTTCTAAAGTATTTGTGTCTTCAATCATTGAAGCGTTAATTCTAAATGTTTGTCCTAACAAAAGAGAAACATTCTCTCTTATATAGTCTTTATAACCAACATAGGTAATTGAAATCGTATAAGGTCCTCCAACTCTCATATTCGAGATTCTAAAAAGACCGTCAAAATCAGTAGCTGCGCCATACTTCGTTCCAGATGGGACATGTATTGCAACTACATTAGCTCCTGGCAAAGATCCATTTGCATCAAGCACTTTACCGTTAATTGAAGAGGATGTAATCCCCTGTGCAAAAATGCTAGTTGATGTAGCAAAAAACAAAATTGCAATTAGTAATTGAGTAATTTTTTTCATGTTAAAAAATTAAGATTAGTTTATTTTTGATAAAATTAAGCATAATTAATTATATACTATTAGCTAATCATTAACAAATTTTACCAATGTTGAAGATACTAATATTTTGTAAAACTAAAACGTTTTCGTTAATAAAAATTATTGACAAAATTTTTAATACTAAATTATGTTAATTCATAGTGTTCCAAAAGGCTTTTGGTTGAAGAGTCATGATTGCTACCCGATGTATTATTAAATTCATTTAATATCTTATCTGCGAGATGCTTACCTAACTCTACCCCAAACTGGTCGTAACTATAGATATTCCAAATAACACCTTGAACAAATATTTTGTGTTCATACATCGCAATGAGTTTCCCTAAACTTTGTGGCGTTAATTTATCTATAAAAATGGTATTTGTAGGTTTGTTCCCTTCAAAAACCTTAAATAGAGTTATATTGTTATCTTTTTCAGTAGTAGTAAAACTTTTCAATTCTGAAATAACATCTTGTTCTGTTTTTCCATTCAATAAAGCTTCGGTTTGTGCAAAAAAGTTTGACATTAATTTATTTTGATGGGCTTTATTGCCATGAAGACTTTTGGTAAAACCTAGAAAATCTGTTGGAATTAATTTGGTGCCTTGATGTATTAACTGAAAAAAGGCGTGTTGTGAGTTTGTTCCTGGTTCTCCCCATATAATAGTTCCTGTTTGGTAATCTATAGCTTCTCCATTTCTATCAACACTTTTACCATTACTTTCCATAATGGCTTGCTGTAAATAAGTAGTAAATTGATTGAGGTATTGTGAATATGGAATTACAGCTTCACTTTCAACCTTATAAAAATTGTTATACCAAATACTAATAAAAGCTAATACAACTGGAATGTTTTTATCGAAAGTTTCTTCCTTAAAATGTGTATCCATTTTATTCGCTCCTTCAAGCAAGCTTTCAAAATTTTGGTAGCCAATAGACAAGCTTATACTTAAGCCAACAGCGCTCCACAACGAAAAGCGTCCACCAACCCAGTTCCACATTGGAAAAACATTGGCATCTTCAATTCCAAACGCTTTTACAGCTTCTGTATTAGTTGACACAGCAACAAAATGATTAGCAACAGCTTGTTTAGATGCTGATCTTAAAAACCACTCTTTAATGGTGTTTGCATTTGAAAGTGTTTCTTGTGTTGTAAATGTTTTTGAAACAATTACAAATAGTGTAGTTTCTGGATTTAGTTTTTTAAGTATTTCGTTAACATGATCGCCATCAACATTACTCACAAAATATGTTGTTAGATGATTTTTGTAATATTGAAGTGATTCTACTACCATTGCTGGCCCAAGGTCTGATCCTCCAATGCCAATATTTACAATATCGGTAAATGGTTTACCAGTAAATCCTTTTCGTTCTCCTTCAACAATTTGGTTTGTGAAGGTTTTAATTTTTTGCTTTACCTTATAAATTTCTGGAATAATATTTTTACCATCAACAAAAACTTCTTCGGTTTCTTTAGCACGTAATGCTGTATGTAAAACGGCTCTGTCTTCGGTTTTGTTAATTTTATCTCCTGAAAAATATTTGGAAATTGCGTCTTTTAAATCGACTTCTTCGGCTAATTCTAAAAATAGATCTATCGTTCGTTGAGTGATTCTGTTTTTGGAATAATCAACATAAAAATCTTCCCATTTAATTGTAAAGCGATTTGCCCTTTGTTCATCTTCATTAAACCAATCTTTCATATGAACATCTTTAATAGTATTAAAATGTTCTTCTAATTTGCTCCAAGCCTTTGTTTGTGTTGGCTTTATATTTTTCAAGGCCATTTAACCCTCTAGTTTTACAATGGTTTCTAAATCTTTATCCAGAGTTTTTTCTTCTAAAAACTCTATATTATCTATCTGAATTTTTATGGGTTTAATAAATTCTAAATATCTTAGCTTGAGTTCTTCTGAAATAGGCTTGGCTTCAGGAAGTTTTTGCCTAAATGGATCTACTTGCTTCCCGTTTTTCCAGAACCGATAACATACGTGTGGTCCTCCAGTATTACCTGTCATCCCTACTCTGCCTATAACATCCCCTTGCTTAACAAAATCACCAACTTTTACAAGACGCTTGCTCATATGAAGGTATTGTGTAGAATAGGTTGAATTGTGTCTTATTTTTACATATTTACCATTGCCTCCTTTACGAGTAGACTCAACTACAGTTCCATTTGCAGTCGCCAGAATTGGAGTGCCAACCCTTGCTGCAAAATCGGTGCCTTTATGTGGCCTCACTCTATTTCCGTAATACGCAATCCGTCGTCGTAAATTATAACGAGATGAAATGCGACTGAACTGTATTGGAGCTCTTAAAAATGCGCGACGCAGATTTCTTGCCTCTTCATTAAAATAATCTGTAATTCCTTTAACGCTATCTGTTACAAAATCAAACGCATAAAAAGATTCTTTTTTATGTTCAAAGTACGCTGCTTTAATATGATGTATTCCTGCGTAAATAGTGTCATCAATATACTTATCGGTATAAATTACTTTAAAGCGATCCCCTTCTTGGAGTCTATTAAAATCAATAGTCCAAGCATATATATCGTCTGACATTTTATAGGCTAAAACAACACTGATTCCTAAATTATCCAGTACTTCAGAAATGTTAGAATTAGGAGGTATTACTCCTGTAACTTCTTTTTCTTTATATTTTACAGGCTTTCTTTTAATATAGGCTTGTGTTATAGAATCCTGAAAATCTATAACAACATACTCTTCCCGACTAGGTTGATAGATAAAACTTTGTAGCAGCTGTAATGAATCTTTAGAAAAAAGCAAGGTAAATGGTTTGCCCACTTGCAGTTTCCTAATATCGAAAGTGTCTTTAGCTTTTTCGGCAATATGATGGATTTTTGGATACCCAATTTTATTACGCTCTAAAATCTCTCCAAAGCTGTCACCTTTCTTAATGGTATCTCTTTTAACTATATAGTCATTTAAATTAAACCCAAATTCAAACTTTTCTACCTCTTCTATTTGAGCTAAATCGGTTTCTTGAATAGTATTTTCATTTTCATCTTTTTTACAGGATGTTATAGAAATTAATATTAATAGAATTAATATTAATTTTGATTGCATTCTATATTTTTGATTAATGCCTTTACACATTTTTTCCCCAGTTATCTAATTCTTCTGTGTTCCAAAGGTCAGGAAAAAATATTCTTTTCTGATATTTTGGATGCATATATTTTTTCCAATCGCTGCCTCCAGTTGCTTCGCCATCTCCACTTCCGCTTTCAATATAATGCTTTGCAGCATTATAATGCGCCATAACCCAAGAAACATTTACGGTATAATCGTAATGCCTCATTGCTTTTATCAGGTCTTTATCTTTTTGATCTTTAATGGGTAATTCTTTAAATCTTGACCACAGATTTTTAGTGTTATACACTTTCATAAAGGTTATAAACTCTTCTTTGTAGCGGTTTTCAAAATTAACGAGTAGTGTAGATTTTTTTCCAGTTTTATAATCTTTACCTGCGGCTTGCCAATATAAGTGTTCTAAAGCATGCTCAAAAGGTGTATTTCTATCTATGGTTTTTCTAAATCTAAAATCTATAAGATTAATAAGCTCTGTTGAAGCAAATTCAATTAAACGATACTGTGCACTCTGAAATCCGCTTGCTGGTGTTAAGGTTTGTCTAAACTTCATATACTGCTCAACCTCCATACCTTCTCTCATTATATTGAAAGACGTTGAAAGCATATCGAAATAACGACTAATACGCATTAATTTAGTTTCAAAAAAAACAGTATTTAATTCCTGGTTTTCTGCAACTTGCTGAATTTCCCAAAGAATCATTTTAAAAAGAAGCTCATTGATTTGATGATAACCAATAAAAACCATTTCGTCTGGTAAAGTTGTGCGTTGTATTTGAAGGCTTAATAAAGCATCTGTATTAATATAGTCCCAATAGGTTATGGTTTTGCTATACAGCAATCCTTCTAAATGAGTTTCGACATCTTGATTTATATCTTGGTACTTCTTTTGAAGCTCGTTTAATATAAAATCAAAATTTGGTTGGTCTTGCATAATTAATCAATTACTATTTCGAATGAATGCTTTAATCCTTTAAAAGCGATCAAATCTGCTCTTAACGATCCTATTGCCAAATTGGCTTTAATTCGCAAAGGTAGGCGGTTTTTATCTTTAGATACCCAAAGAGTTAAACTTTCTTCTTCTTTAAAAACACGACCTGCCATAACTTGTGGTCTAAACTTTAATGTATTTACTTTACCAAACTTAGTTCTTATTATTTCTTCTCCAATAAATTTAAGCTTGAAGCTATAATTTTCTTTATCAAAAAACATATCTGTTGTAAATTCATCTCCTATTTTTAATTTGTTGACATCTATCTGGTTTCTAAAATAATAATAAGCCGAAACAAGGTCTTGTACATTAGGATTTGTATCTGTAATATATTTTTTATTATGCTTTTTATCATTTATATGTGCTTTTTGATTGCCTTGATCAAAGTCTATTTCTATATTTTTTGTGTATCCACCTTCATAAATATCTCTTATAAATTTATAGGGTAAACCTGTTTCCTTGTCAAAATAGCTTTCGTATCTGTCCTCTACTTTAAAAAACCATTTAATTGGACCTGTAGTCCAGCCTTTACCAACGACATGAAATACTGGTTTGTCATTAATAATATCCTCATTAATCTTTAATGTAGCTTCGCCAGCTTTAAACCAGTTACTATAGCTCATTTTAAACTTAAACCATTCTCCAGTACCAAAAGCTGATTCTTCTTGAGAAAAAGAGCTTTGAGCTATTAATATAGCTGTTATTATAAGTAGTATTTTTTTCATATTAAGGGCAAATATAAGTAACCTAATTAATCCATTTATATTGTTTTTATTATTCAAATTACAATTTCTGTTCCAAAAGTATTAAAACCTAAAAACTCTATCATGTTTTTGATAGAGTTTTTAGGCAGAATTATATTAAATTTTTGTTAAAGTGTCCCTCTGTTTTCTTGCTCTCTTTCAATGGCTTCAAATAAGGCTTTAAAATTACCTTTACCAAAAGACTGTGCTCCTTTACGTTGTATAATTTCGAAAAACATTGTTGGTCTATCTACAATTGGTTTGGTAAATAATTGTAACAAATAGCCTTCTTCGTCTCTATCTATAAGAATACCATGCTTTTTTAATACTTCAATATCTTCATCAATTTTACCCACGCGCTCTAATAAATCGTCATAATAGCTGTCTGGTACATATAAGAATTCCACACCACGTTCCCGCATTGCTGAAACTGTAGCTACAATATCGTTAGTGGCAACTGCAATATGCTGTACTCCTGAGCCATTATAAAAATCTAAATACTCTTCGATTTGAGATTTTCTTTTCCCTTCGGCTGGTTCGTTTATTGGAAATTTTATACGACCATTACCATTAGACATTACTTTACTCATTAACGCAGTATATTCAGTAGAAATATCGTTATCATCAAACGAAATAATTTGTGCAAAGCCCATTACTTTAGCATAAAATTCGCACCATTTATTCATTTCGTCCCAACCTACATTACCAACCATGTGGTCAATAAATTTTAACCCAACAGGATTTGGATTGTAGTGGGATTCCCATTTTTTATAACCTGGTAAAAATATGCCATTGTAATTCTTGCGTTCTACAAAAATATGAACGGTTTCACCATAAGTATGAATTCCTGAACGTATTACATGACCATTCTCATCTTCTTCTCGAGTAGGCTTCATAAACGATTTAGCTCCTCTTTTTGTAGTTTCCTCCCAAGCTTTAGTCGCATCTTCAACCCAAAGTGCTATGACTTTTACGCCATCGCCATGTTTGTTAATATGGTCATTAATTATTCCTCCTTGGTTTAAAGAGGTAGTAAGTACTAATCTTATTTTATCTTGTTTCAATACATAGGACACTCTATCTGTCATTCCTGTTTCCAAACCTGCAAAAGCTTCAGATTGAAACCCAAATGCGGTTTTATAGAAATGTGCCGATTGCTTTGCGTTCCCAACATATAACTCTACATAATCTGTGCCTAACAATGGAAGAAAATCTTCGGCATCACTGAACAATTTTTTTAATGAATATTCTGTGTTTTGTAAATTTTGTAAATCTTTTATTTCAGCTGACATTTCTTGTTTTTTTAAGATATACGATTATTTGATGTATGACGTAAGACTCTTTTTGTTAAAGCGATGTCATAAACTTGTATATCATGTTTTGTGTTTTGTTTATTCTATTTTCTAATTCCGTAAATTTATTCTGATTGATGTATCCAATTTTAAAGGCTATGATTATTTGTGTTTCCCATTCAAAAGCAGAACCTAAAGCCGTTTCTAAATAATTTTTAAAATGTTTTTTGAACTTTTACTTGTACCTTCTGCAATATTTGATGGAATTGAAACTGAACATCTATTTAATTGACTTGTTAGACCAAATTTTTCTTCAGAAAGGAAAGTTTTAGTCGTTTTATAGGTTTCAATAACTAACTCTAAACTTTCTTGCCAAATAATTAATTTCTTAAAATTATGCTTCACTTTCATTTTATTTGTCTAAATAGTCATATGTCTTATGTCAAACAATCCTATGTCGTTTTATTCTAACCATGATTTATAATAATCTTCATCAGCAATTTTTAGTGCTTCTTCGGTAACCATTAATGGTTTAAACGTATCTACCATTACAGCGAGTTCGCTTGTATGTGTTTTACCAATACTTCGCTCTACAGCTCCAGGATGAGGACCATGAGGTATTCCTGCTGGATGTAACGAAATGTGTCCTTCTTCAATATCATTCCTGCTCATAAAATCACCATCTACATAATATAACACCTCATCGCTATCTATATTGCTGTGATTATATGGTGTAGGAATGGCTTTTGGATGATAATCGTATAAACGTGGCACAAAACTACAGACTACCAAAGCATCAGTTTCAAAAGTTTGATGCACTGGAGGCGGTTGGTGAATACGCCCAGTTATGGGTTCAAAATCATGAATTGATAACGCATATGGATAATTATAACCATCGTAACCTACAACATCAAAAGGATGCGTTGCATATACCATTTCAATAATTTCGTTTTGCTTTTTTACTTTAATTAAAAAGTCTCCTTTTTCGTCATAGGTTTCTAATTCTTGTGGTTGACGAATATCGCGTTCGCAAAAAGGCGAATGCTCTAACAGTTGTCCAAACCAGTTTCTATAACGTTTAGGCGTGTAAATAGGTTTGTGAGATTCTACTATAAATAATCGATTATCTTCGGTATCGAAATCTATTTTATAGATGATTCCTCTAGGAATTAACAAGTAATCTCCATATTTAAAGTCGAGATTTCCCAACATTGTACATAATTTACCTGTGCCTTTGTGAATGAAAATCAATTCATCTGCATCTGTGTTTTTATAGAAATAATCTTTTGTCGATTGTTTTGGTGCTGCCAAAACAATACTGCAATCGCTATTGGTTAACACTGCTTTTCTGCTTTCTAAATAATCTAATTCTGGTTGTACTTGAAAACCACGAAAACGATAGGATTGTAAATTATTTGCTTTAGCAATTTTTGGCGCGACACTATATTGCTTTATAATATCTTTTACTTGTGTTGGTCTGTGTTCGTGGTAACTATTAGTTGACATACCATCGAAACCAACAGTACCGAAAAGTTGTTCGTAATACAAATCTCCGTTTGGTTTTCTAAATTGTGTATGGCGTTTAGGTGGTATGTTTCCTAATTTATGATAGAATGGCATTTTTTTAAATTATTTGTTATACTAAAATACTTAAATTAAAAAGATTCCTGCCTTGCTCCTCCGCTTTCAGCCTTCGTAGCTAAACTGCTTCGGCGAAGTAGGCAAAGCTTCGGCGACATGCGGACGCAGGAATGACAATAAAGCCTGTTTATTCAGGATTTCTCTTGATAAGGAAATGTAAAAACAATAGTAATGATTGCCATATTGATTGCATAGTTACAAATATCGTGAAAATTTGTGAATGTTAGAAGAGTTTATATTAAGATTAAAAACTTTTGTTTGAATTCTTTGGTTTACTGAAATTTTGCAAAAAAACATTTATATAATCAAAAAGAGGTTAAGACATGGTATAATAATTCAGCTCATATGGATGGGATTCTTGATTCACGATAGCAATCTTGAATAGGAATGACAATTAAAACCAAAACCCAAGATTAAAAAACCATTTGCCACTACGTGTGTCTGGTGTCCAGGAATATTTCACTTCTATGGGTCCTAAAAATGTTTCGGTGGAATATCCAAAAGCATATCCACTATAATCTGGTGACGAAAGCCAATTACCATTATCAAAAATATTGTCGCCAACATTAACAAAGTTTGCAGAAAAAATTAAGTGCTGGTTTTTAAGCATCTCGTAATCTATATTTATTGTGCCTTTTACAAAACCATTACCTGTTATAGATATATAATCGTATCCATAAAAAGAAATAAAGTTATTTATGAAATTGTTACCATAACCTCCTAAAGCAAAATTTAATGAGTTATTAGAATCTTCTCCAATTTTAAATCCACCATGAGATTCAATATTTATTGCTAATTTATTAGACAAACTAAACGCATATCCAATTTTTGCCTTAGCGATTGAAAATTGTGAAAAATTATTGTTAAAGTTTGATGACGATAGATATAAATGAAAATCTCCTTCAAATAGAAATCCTTGCTTTGGGAAATACTTGTTGTTATAAGTATCGAATTTTAACTTACCAAAAAGGCTATAAAAATCACTATTTTCAAACGTTGTTTCGTCTGCATTAGTGTTAGTGTCTATAAAAGTTTCAGAAGTTATTTTAAGCCGTTTATGCTCTAATCCAAGAGTTAACGCCAAGTCTTTTCTAAACAATGTTTGTAAATAAAACTGATTGGTTAAATCGCTTAATTCTACATCTATTTTATTTAAACTTTGTGTTATTATATCTTCTTCATCTAAAATTAATGATGCATCAATATTTTTATGAAATGTATTATATCTAGATTTCACACCAACACTCCAATAAAATCCTTTATCTATAAAATAGTCGAAATTATACCTTACGTTATCCCCTAAAATAATATCCAAAGAAGCAACATCATTTTTAAACAAAGTTTGCTTTTTTGTTACGTTAACTAACGCTGCACTTTTATATAAATCATCATAATGAAGCCCTAGTTTAATAAATGTTGTTGTTTTACTTTCATTAACTTTTACATGTAAATCATAACCTCCTTTTTTTTTGCTTGGCTCTAGGCTGTAAGTAAAATAATCGAAATTACGTGTAGCCTCAATATTATTTACTCCAGATATAAAGTGTTTATAGCTTATTTTTTCATTAGATTTAAATTTAAGTTTGCCTAATATGTAAGATCTGGTATACTTATTATTTCCTTCAATAGCTATATTATTAATTTGAAGGCTATCTATGGTTTTAATGACTTTAAAACCCTTCTTTCTACTCGCCTGTTTAACAACGATTTCTTTTAGTGCAGGTAAACTCTTTCTAGTAGCAATTTCTCCATTGCTAATAATTTTTTTCCTTTCACTAAATGAGATAACATTAAAACCATCTATGTCTGGTTTGATATATATATCTGTTTTTTTAGATTTAATTTCCATCTCTTTAATCATTCTAAAATTATTGATTTGAAACAAAATGTCTGGTGCAGAGGTTAAATTCTGTCTGCTTACTAAATCGTCTTGCACATTTACACCAATAATTAAATCTACTCCTTTTGCTTTAAGTTCGTCTATTGGATAATTATTTACTACACCTCCATCTATTAATATTTGGTCGTCTATAATTACAGGTTGAAATAATGATGGGAATGCCGAACTTGCTGATACTGCTTGCGCTAAACTTCCTTTGTTTAATACAACTGGTTTCCCTGTCTCTATATTAGTAGCAATACAAAAAAACGGAATAGGAAGCTTACTGAAATCTTTTATATCGCTGACATGTAAGGTTAATTTTGAAAATAAATTAAATGAATTCTGACCACTTGAAAGTCCCGAAGGTAATTTGATTTTAAACTTTTCGAACGGTAGCGTTAGAGCATACTTTTCTGAATTGTCACGTTCATAAAATGTTTTAGATGCTCTTGGAAGATTATCAATTATTATGCCATCAAAATCTACATACTCGAAAATTGAATCTAGTTGCTTTCCCGAATATCCCGAAGCATATAAGGCTCCAATTACTGCTCCCATACTTGTACCTGCAACATAATCTATTCTAATTTCTAAACTATCTATAATTTTAAGTACGCCAATGTGTGCTAAGCCCTTAGCTCCACCACCACTTAATACCAAGCCTATCTTAATATCTTGTTCAGGTTTTTGTTGTGCATTGATTATACACACAATGAATAAAAATAAAAGTGTTATGGTTTTCTTCACTTTAAGATTTGTTATAGTAATTATAGATTTTTTCTGCTCTAGAGATTCCAACCACGTCTTCTAACTCGTCTAGTTTCGCATACGATACCCGTTTTGCTGATTTAAATTTCTTTATTAAATCTATCATCGTTTTTTCTCCAATTCCAGAAATGGTTTCCAACTCTGTGGTTAATGCATTTTTACTCCGTTTATTTCTGTGGTGTTCTATACCAAAACGATGAGCTTCATTTCTTAATCTTTGAATAATTTTAAGTGTTTCGCTTTTTTTGTCTAAATATAGTGGAATTGGATCATCTGGATAAAATAATTCTTCTAAACGTTTGGCAATTCCAATGATTGCTATTTTATGTCGCAAATTAAGGTCATCTAAACTTTTTAATGCTGAAGATAATTGCCCTTTACCTCCATCTATAATTATAAGTTGTGGTAAAGGCTGGTTTTCTTCCAGCAAACGCTTATACCTCCTAAATACGACTTCTTCCATCGATGCATAATCGTCTGGTCCTGCAACTGTTTTTATATTAAAATGACGATACTCTTTCTTACTTGGTTTTCCATTTTTAAAGACTACACAAGCTGCAACAGGATTTGTTCCTTGAATATTAGAATTATCAAAACACTCAATGTGTCTTGGTTCGTCGCTTAAACGCAAATCAGCTTTCATTTGAGCCATAATTCTATTAGCGTGTCGATCTGGATCTGTAATTTTAATTTGCTTAAAACAATCCATTCTATAATATTTTGCATTACGAATGGACAAATCTAAAATGTGTTTTTTATCTCCTAATTTTGGGATTGTAATTCTTATATTATTCCCTAAACTAATTTTAAACGGTACATAAATTTCTTTTGATGTAGAATTGAAACGCTGTCGAATTTCAGTTATTGCCAACTCTAATAATTGTACATCTGTTTCATCTAGTTTCTTTTTTAATTCCAGAGTGTGAGACCGAATAATTGACCCATAAGACAATTGTAAAAAATTAATGTAGGCATAACTTTCGTCGCTCACAATAGAGAACACATCTACATTGCTAATTTTAGGATTAATAATTGTAGATTTGGCTTGGTAGTTTTCAAGAATTTCTATCTTTTCTTTTACTTTTTGAGCATCTTCAAAATGCATCTTTTTTGCAAATTGTTTCATCTGGTTTTTAAACTGCAAGAGTGAATCTTTAAAATTTCCTTTTAAAATTTCCCTTATGGCTTTAATGCTCTCGTTATATTCCATTTCAGTTTCTATGCCTTCACAAGCACCTTTACAATTCCCCAAATGGTATTCTAAGCATACTTTATATTTTCCTGATTCAATTTTATCTTCAGCTAAATCATATGTGCAATTTCTTAAAGGATATAGTCCCTTTATTAAATCTAATAATGTATGAACAGTCCTTACGCTGGTATAAGGTCCAAAATATTCCGAACCATCTTTAATTAAACGGCGTGTTTGAAACACTCTTGAAAATCGTTCCTTTTTAATGCAAATCCAAGGATACGATTTGTCATCCTTAAGCATTACATTATATCTTGGCTTATACTTTTTAATTAAATTATTTTCGAGTAATAAGGCATCTGTTTCAGTAGCAACAACAATATGTTTTATGCTATTAATTTTTTTAACCAACACTCTTGTTTTACCATTCTCGTGTTTTTTAGTAAAATAAGAGCTAACACGTTTCTTAACATTTTTTGCTTTTCCAACATATACTATTTTGTCATTTACATCAAAAAACTGATATACTCCGGGAGCATTTGGCAAGGTTTTTAATTGTATCTCTAGTTTAGATTTGCTCATCCCATCAAAGGTATAGCAAATTGTAGTATTGTGAAAATGGTTTAGCTTTTTTAGTATATTGCATTAGCTAATAAGTGCACTTAAGTATTTAAAGTTAAAAAGTTATAAGTTGAAAATTAACTTTAGGCACTTAAAAACTTTAGACACTTTAAGTACTTAACATCATATGAACATTGTTATCTTATCGCGTAATGCTAATCTTTATTCAACTGCAAGGCTTATTGAGGAAGGTGAACAACGTGGTCATTTAATTGAGGTCATTAATCCTTTAAAATGTGATTTAATTATTGAAAGAGAAAAGCCTACAATATATTATAAAGACAGGTATTTAGATTATGTTGATGCCATTGTTCCAAGAATTGGTGCTTCAGTAACTTTTTATGGTTGTGCAGTAGTAAGACAGTTTGAAATGATGAATATTTTTACAACCGTTAGTTCTGATGCTATTATACGCTCCAGAGATAAACTACATAGTTTCCAACGGCTTTCTAAAGCAGGAATAGGAATGCCTAAAACAGTTTTTACAAACTATTCCAGAGATATAGATGAAGTTTTAGAGCACGTTGGTGGAACTCCAGTTGTGATTAAACTTTTAGAAGGCACACAGGGCATTGGTGTGGTTTTAGCTGAAACAAAAAATGCTGCCGAATCAGTTCTTGAAGCATTTAACGGACTACAAGCCAGAGTAATAATACAAGAATATATAGAAGAAGCTAATGGTGCAGATTTAAGAGCTTTAATTGTTGACGGACAAGTTATAGGAGCTATGAAACGTCAAGGTGTTGAAGGCGAATTTAGGTCTAATCTTCATAGAGGTGGAACAGCAGATTATATACAACTTAATGAAGCTGAATTAAAACTAGCCATCAAAGCTGCTCGGGCTTTAAAACTTCCCATTTGCGGAGTGGATATGTTGCAATCTAATCGTGGTCCTTTAATTTTAGAAATAAACTCAACTCCTGGTCTTGAAGGTATTGAAAAGACAACAACAAAAAATATAGCAAAAGCAATTATTACGTTTATTGAAAGAAATCGAAATTAATGACTGACAAAAAAACTGAAATACTACATATATTAGGTGAGTCTATACCGCTTGGCGAACGACGAGAGATTAATTTTAATATTGCCAAATTGCATACCAGAACCACACTTGAAGTTCCAATAATAATAGAACGCTCTAAAAAATCTGGACCCATAGTATTATTTACTGCTGGCATACACGGAGATGAAGTTAATGGCATAGAGATTGTTAGACAGATTATAGCAAAAGGTATAAACAAACCCAAAAAAGGCAGCATTATTTGTATTCCTGTAATAAATATTTTTGGCTTTCTTAATATGGAAAGAGGATTCCCTGACGGAAGAGATTTAAATAGAGTATTTCCAGGAACTAAATCTGGATCTTTAGCAAGTCGTGTTGCTTATAAGCTAGTGCAAGAAATTATTCCAAAAGTAGATTTAATAATAGATTACCATACTGGAGCTGCAGATCGTTTTAATGCTGCACAAATTAGAATTGTTAATAATGATGCTGCACTAAAAAAATTAGCGAGAGTTTTTGGTGCTCCTTTTGTGTTATACTCTAAAAATCTTAATAAATCTTTTAGGAACACCTGTTTTAAACTCGGGGTTTCCATACTCCTTTTTGAAGGCGGAAAATCTCTCCATTTTAATAATACTATAACTAATACTGGAGTAAATGGAGCAAAACGCTTATTACATCATTTAGGAATGCTGCACGCAAAATTTAGAATTTCTAAACCAAAAAAAAAGTGTGTATTTATTGCCGAAAGCAAATGGGTAAGAGCAAAATATTCAGGAATGTTTAGAGCATCTGCTACTATAAATAAACTAGTTAACAAAGGCGATGTTATAGGTCATATTACAGATCCTTTTGGGAAATTTCATCATTTTGTAAAAGTCGAAAATTCTGGATATATTTTTAATGTTAATGAAGCTCCAATTGTAAATCAAGGAGATGCCTTGTTTCATATATCAACAAAGCTAGTGTGATTTTAAAGCAATAATCCCTATTATTTATTCTTATGGGCTACTTCTTCAGAAACGTTTTCTTTAGGAAACGTCTTTTTATTAAAAACTAAAAGCAATCCTACTCCAGTGCTTATTGCCATATCTGCAATATTAAAAACTGGATTAAAGAACGTAAAGTATTCTCCGCCCCAAAATGGCAACCATTCTGGCAAATAGCCTTTCCACATTGGAAAATGTAACATATCTACAACTTTTCCGTGAAACAGAGTATCGTAACCACCATCTTGTGGTAAAAATGTTGCGATTTGACCATAACTGTCGTTAAACAAAATGCTATAAAAGACAGAATCTATAATATTCCCTAATGCACCAGCAAAAATTAATGATATTGAAATTACAAGAATTTTAGAACTATACTTCTTTATCGTATTTGTAAGCCAATATGCTATTCCAACAATTGCAACAAGCCTAAACAATGTTAAAATTAATTTTGCTGTTCTGTCAGAAATAAAAGGAAAAAAATCATTTAATTTTGCTCCCCAAGCCATGCCGTTATTTTCGATAAATAGGATTTGAAACCAACTAAAAACTCTTATGTCTTCTCCAAGAACAAAATTAGTTTTAATATAAAACTTAGTGATTTGATCTACCAGTAATATAAGAACTATAATAAGTGTTGCCTTTTTTAGTGACATAAAATTGTTTAAATTTTTTGGTAATATAGAAAAACGCCTCTCCCGATAGCTCCCGATAATTATCGGGATCGGGATTGAGACGTTTTAAGTTGTACCAGTTTATATGATTATTTCTGCATGTTTTTGGCTTCAATGCTTAAAGTGGCATGAGGCACTATTTTTAAACGCTCTTTATTTATAAGTTTTCCTGTAACACGACAAATGCCATAGGTTTTGCTTTCTATACGAATAAGTGCATTTCTTAAATCTCTAATAAATTTTTCTTGCCTAATTGCTAATTGCGAATTCGACTCTTTGCTCATAACAGCACTACCTTCATCAAATGCCTTAAATGTAGGTGCTGTATCTTCTGTGCCATTATTATGGTCGTTCATATAAGCACTTTTAATAAGCTCTAAATCGTGTTGAGCCTTATCTATTTTTGATTGTATTAGTTCTTTAAATTCTGCTAAATCTGCATCAGAATATCTGTTGTTATTTTCTATTGCCATAATCTTAATGTTTTTTAATAAACAATTTGGTACTTACATCGTCAAAAGTAATTTCTATACCATTGTTTACTATGTCCATAATTTCTAATTTTTCGGTTAAGGTTTCTGTTTTAATATACTCTATATTTGAATGAACTGCTTTAACTATTTTATCATCTTTTTGAAGCATCACGTCTATCCTATCTGTCACATCAAACCCTGAATCTTTACGTAAATTTTGAATACGATTAACGAGCTCACGAGCAATCCCTTCTTTTCGTAAATCTTCGGTTAAAGTAACATCTAGAGCAACGGTTAAAGCGCCTTCATTTGCTACTAGCCAACCTTCAATATCTTGAGATGTAATTTCTACATCAGCTAGCTCTAATGTAATACTTTCTCCATTAATTTCAACGGCAAAAATACCACTTTGTTCTATTTTATTTATGTCTTCTGAAGTAAATTTATTTATAACACTAGAAATCAACTTCATATCTTTACCAAAACGAGGTCCCAAAACTTTAAAATTTGGCTTTATTCGTTTTACCAAAATATCTGAAGCGTCTTCTAATAGCTCTATTTCCTTAATATTAACTTCATGCTTTATTAAATCTGAAACTGCTAAAATCTCTTCCTTTTGGGTTTTATTATTAACAGGAATCATTATTTTTTGCAGTGGTTGACGCACTTTAATCTTTTCTTTAGCTCTTAACGATAAAACTAAAGACGATATTGTTTGGGCATTTTCCATTTTACGCTCTAAAA
>CAYRVY010000009.1:0-20087 GCA_964427695.1 uncultured Flavobacteriaceae bacterium | reverse complement strand
TTTAACAACAAACACTTATTTGCGTAAACATTTTTTAAATAAATATATTTATTTAGTACAGTTAGCAATAAAATATAAACAACCTAAGTCATTACTTAAAGCTATATTGGGTTTATTAAGCATATTTAGCATTAAACTGTTTTTCAAATCTTTATTTAACTTTATAAAAAAACCAAAACTATTAATTAATCTATTTCAAACAAAATAAGTAAGTTTATGTTATGAGACAAGGAGTTAATCCAGCAAGGGATTACAAATACGAGAAAAGTTTGTTAACACATCAAATAATAATTCCTGTTTATATTCCTAACCAAGAAGAATATTTTAAAGATGCATATAAAATTCTGCAAATTTGTCTGGAGTCACTCTTTAAAACTGTACATCAAAAAACATTTGTTACTATTGTAAACAATGGTAGTAACTCTCAAGTTGTTTCATATTTAAATAAACTTTTTGCAGAAAATAAAATACATGAAGTAATACATATTTCAAATATTGGAAAAACAAATGCCATTATTAAAGGTTTGAGTAGTCATAAATTTGAGCTTGTAACAATAGCTGATGCAGACGTGCTTTTTTTAAATAATTGGCAAGATGAAACGGTAAAAGTGTTTAATGCCTTTCCAAAAGCAGGTGTTGTTGGTCTTGTGCCTCAATTTAAGTTATTTGCTTATTTAAGTGATAATTTACTGTTTGATAAATTGTTTTCTAAAAAACTAAAGTTTACAACAGTTAAAAATCCTGAAGCCATGAAATGCTTTTACAAGAGTATAGAATGGGATGATAATTATAATAAAGATTATTTAAAAAAGTATTTGACCTTTAACTCAAAATCTAATATTAAAGCAGTTGTAGGTTCTGGTCATTTTGTGGCAACTTATAGAAAGCAAATATTTGAGGTATTGCCTAAACATGAGATTAAATACAAATTAGACCCTAAAAGTGATAGAGGATTTTTAGATATTCCACTACTAAAACTTGGTGGTTGGCGTTTAACGACAGAGAATAATTATGCCTATCATATGGGAAATGTATATGAAGATTGGATGACTAATACATTAAATACATTAAAAGATGAAAGCGATAGAGTTATATTAAAATGTAATAAAATTATTTTAAAAAGCTCTTGGATAAGCTATTTTATAAAAAATCATTTGTTTAGAAAACTATTAGAAAGTAAAAAAATGATGCGCTTTTTTATAAAATTTAAAGGATTGCCTAAAACTATGGTAAAAAAATTCTGAATGACTCAACCAACTTTTGCAATATTAATTACTACCAAAAACAGGCTAGAAGATTTAAAAATAACATTAGCATACACAGCTTCTTTATTAAAACGAAATGATGTAGAGTGTGTAGTTTGCGATGATGGCTCAAATGATGGTACAAATCAATTTATTCAAAAAAATTATCCAGAAATTAAACTTGTTACACAACAAAAAAGTAAAGGATATCTTTACAGTAGAAATTATATGCTAAATACAACTTTAGCAACGTATGCCATTTCTTTAGACGATGACGCGCATTTTTTTTCTGAGAATGTACTTGATGAAATTAGTACATACTTTAACAACAACAAAAAATGTGCAGTTTTAGCCTTTAGGATTTTTTGGAGCATAAAACCACCAATTTCAATCACAAGTAAAGACAAAGCACAACAAGTTAAAGGATTTGTCGGCTGCGGACATGTATGGCGTATGGATGCTTGGCGAAGCATACCAAACTATCCTGAGTGGTTTCAGTTTTATGGTGAAGAACAGTTTGCGTCGTTGCAATTGTCAAAACACAATTGGCAAGTCCTATATGTGCCATCCATTTTAGTACAGCATCGTGTCGATATGAAAGCTCGAAAAGACGATAAAGATTATGTAGAGAGACAAAGACGTTCCTTACGTTCAGGATGGTACTTGTATTTTATGTGTTACCCTAAACGTATCATGTTTAGAAAATTCTTTGCAAGTATATGGAGCCAGTTAATACGTAAAACATTTAAAGGAAATTTTAAAGCCACAAAAGCCTTGTTTTTAGCATTATTTGATCTTATAATCCATATTCCAATAATTGCAAAAGGAAATTACAGATTAACAAAACTAGAGTACCAAGAATTCGTTAAATTGCCTGATGTTAAAGTATATTGGAAACCAGATGAAGAATCAACCTAAAGCCATAGTAATCATACCAGCAAGAGGTCAATCAAAACGCTTATCATTAAAAAACAGTAAAACTTTTGGCAAGCATCCATTATTGGCTCATAGCATTTTATATGCAAAAAAATTCAAGAAACTAATTGATGCTATTTATGTTACTACTGATGATTTAGAAATCAAAAAGATAGCGCAACAATACGGAGCATTAGTAATAGATAGACCAAAAGAACTTTCAGGTGATAAAGCAACAACAGTCTCAGCAATAAAACATGTGTTACAAAAAGTAAAAGAACAATATGAAATAGTAATCATTTTACAGCCAACAAACCCATTGCGACCAAAAGATTTATTAAAAAAAGCCTATCAATTTTATTTAAAGCAAAATTGCGATAGTGTCATGACTGTTAGCAGAAATAATTATAAATTAGGTAAAATAAAGAACAATAAATTTGTGCCTTTTAATTATAAAACAGGACAACGTAGTCAGGATTTAGAACCCTTGTATTTTGAAAACGGATTGTTATATATAACTAAGGCATCAGTTATTATAGAAGGTAAAATTGTAGGAGATAATAATAAACCATTTATTGTAGAACATCCTTATGCTAATGTAGATATTGATACAGAAGAAGATTTTAACTTTGCCCAATATATATTAAAACAGTATCCAGATGAGTAACCCTTTCATAAACATATCAAGCAGAAAAATAGGTTTAGATTTTTCGCCACTTGTTATTGCCGAAATTGGAATTAATCATGAAGGCTCTTTAAAAATCGCCAAAAAAATGGTGGATGCAGCAAAAAGAGCAGGAGTTGAGCTAATAAAACATCAAACACATATTGTTGAAGACGAAATGAGCGCTGTTGCAAAACAAGTCATGCCAGCAAATGCAGATGTTTCTATTTATGAAATTATGGATAGATGCTCCCTAAATGAAGACGATGAAACTGAATTAAAAAACTATGTAGAAAAACATGGTATGATTTTTATATCTACACCATTTTCACGAGCAGCAGCAAATCGTTTAGAACGAATGAATGTTGAAGCATACAAAATAGGCTCAGGAGAATGCAATAACTATCCATTATTAGAGCATATTGCACAATTCGGAAAACCTATAATTTTAAGTACAGGAATGAATACAATTAAAAGCATTTCAAAAGCATTAGCAATTTTTGAAAAGCACAAAGTTGATGTTGCAATTTTACATACAACTAATTTATATCCAACTCCACCAAAGTTAGTGCGTTTTGGAGCAATGATAGAAATGCACAAAGCATTCCCAAACAAAGTTTTTGGATTAAGTGATCACACCTTAAATAACAATGCATGTTTAGGAGCAGTAGCATTAGGAGCCAGTATTTTAGAACGTCATTTTACCGACCATAAACAACGTACAGGGCCAGACATTATATGTTCTATGGATGAAAATGAATGCAAAAACCTTATACTATCTTCTTCAGAAATTGCAAAAATGCGAGGCGGAAAAAAAGAACCAGTAAAAGAAGAACAAGTAACTATTGATTTTGCTTTTGCAACGGTTTGTAGTATTGCTGATATAAAAGAAGGAGAAGTATTTACCAAAGAAAACATTTGGGTAAAACGCCCAGGAACAGGAAAAATTTTAGCAGAATACTTTAACGAAGTTTTGGGTAAAAAAGCTTTAAAAGATATTAATAAAGACAAACAACTATCATTTGAAGATTTTGAATAATGGAAAAACTATACGACATAAATAAAAAATTTGAATACGAAAACGGATTTTATGCAACAGCAAATCCTTCTAGATTTAGTAAGTTTATTTCGCATTTAGAGTTTTTTAAGAGAACTTCAAATGTTAGAGGAGAAATAGTAGAATTAGGCATTTTTAAAGGAAACTCATTTTTTAGATGGATAAAGTTTCGAGACCTTTTAGAACAAACAAATAGTCGAAAAATTATAGGCTTTGATATGTTTGGATATTTTCCAGAAGCACATTTTGAAAATGATAAAGCTAAAAGAGATGCTTTTGTTGCAGAAACAAAAGGAGGGAAAAGTATCTCTTTAAACGAAATCAATTCATTATTAACTTCACAAGGCCTAAATAAAAATGTAGATATTATAAAAGGAGATATTTTAATAACCTTAGATAAATACTTGGAGAAGAATCCACATCTAAAAATTTCATTATTGCATATAGATGTAGATTTATACGAACCAGTAAAAATCATTCTAGAAAAACTATACGATAAGGTTACTAAAGGAGGGATTATTATTTTTGATGATTATGGCGCTTTTGCAGGAACAAATAAAGCAGTAGATGATTTTTTTAATAATACTATGGAGATAAAGAAATTACCTTTTTCTCACGCAATTTCATATATTAAAAAGTAAATGAAAAAAATAGCCTTTCTCACAGGAACACGTGCAGATTTTGGTAAAATAAAATCACTCATTCAAATTTTGGAGACTAATGATGATTTTGAAGTACACATTTTTGTTACCGGAATGCATTTGTTAGAAACTTATGGTTATACACTTATTGAAATTGAACGCTGTGGTTTTAAAAACATTTCAACCTTTAATAATCATACAGACGAATCTACAATGGATTTAACCTTGGCTAAAACCATTCAAGGCTTTTCACAATTTGTAAATACTACAAATCCAGATTTAATAGTAATTCATGGAGATAGAGTGGAAGCATTAGCTGGCTCAATTGTAGGTTCACTCAACAATATTTTAGTAGCTCATATAGAAGGTGGCGAATTATCAGGCACAATCGATGAATTAATTAGGCATGCAACAAGTAAAATGAGCCATATTCATTTTGTGGCAAATCAAGAAGCAGAAAAACGCTTAATCCAAATGGGAGAACTACCTGATTCAATTTATACTATTGGCTCACCAGATATTGACATTATGTTTTCTGATAAATTACCAAATATAAAACAAGTAAAAAAATATTATCAAATTCCCTTTACTTATTATGCAATAGTAATGTTTCATCCTATAACTACTGAAATTGTAAATATGCAAACCTATGCAAACAATTTTGTTGAAGCTTTAGTAAAAAGCAAAAAAAATTATGTCGTTATTTATCCTAATAACGATTTAGGAAGTAGATGTATTTTGAAAACCTATAAAAAATTAAACGATAATCCGCGTTTTAGAATTTTCCCATCCTTACGTTTCGAATACTTTTTAACACTTCTAAAACATGCTCAGTTTATAATAGGTAACAGTAGCGCAGGAATACGAGAAGCTCCTTATTATGGCATAACCACAATAAATATTGGCAATAGACAACACAATAGAGTTTCGCAAGCGGACTTTATAAATTGCAATTATAGAAGTAATATTATTATTCAAGCAATCGAAAATATAAAAGCCGTAGAGACTTCAAAAAAACAAGTTTTTGGAAAAGGAAATAGTGCACAGAAACTTTTAAACTCCTTAAAAACAGAATCCTTTTGGAAAACTAATCAACAGAAACAATTTCGTGACAAATACTAAACCAAAAATTTTCATTTTACTTACTGATGGTGTCAGTTTACGAAACTTCGCTTACACCAATTTTTATAGCAAAGGAATTGAACTTGGTTATGATGTTGTTTTTTGGAATAATACTGTATTTAATTTAGAACAACTAGGCTTTAAACAAGAACTATTAAAAAAGCAAAAGTTACATTGGCTTACTACAATTTTAAAAACCACTCGTAATCGTATCGAGCTTAAGTGTTTTATTAAACGGTATAATGATACTATTTATCAAGAGTATATTTTCCCATTGCTATATAATTCACTAAAAAAAATCATTAAAAATTGTAGTATAAGTATTTTGAGTTTATTATTTAGTTCTGAAAGAGGATTACACATTATTCGTAATTATATCAACAAATTAGAACGCCAAACTAATTATTATAAATTTTGTAAAGACGTTTTAGAAACCCATAAACCAGATTTAGTTTATTGTACGGGTCAGCGTTCCGTACTAGCAATTGCTCCAATACAAGCAGCTAAACAATTAAATATTCCTACAATTGGTTTTATATATTCTTGGGATAATTTACCAAAAGCTACATTAGATGTTGTTACCGATTTTTATCATGTTTGGAGTGATTATATGAAAAACGAACTTTTAAAGTATCATCAATTTATTTCTGAAGATCAAGTAAAAGTTACAGGAACACCACAATTTGAACCACATTACGATGGTAATAAAATTATTCCTAAAAAGCAGTTTTATGAACAATATGGACTCAAGACTCATGTAACTTATATATGTTTTAGTGGCGATGATGTTACTACATCTCCAAAAGATGAGTTGTATTTAAGAGATATTGCGCAATCTGTTCGACAGTTAAATACAGAAGGCTATGATTTAGGACTAATTTTTAGAAGATGTCCAGTAGATATTTCGGGTAGATATGATAAAATTATTTCAGAATATAAAGATGTAATCATTCCAATAGAGCCAATGTGGAAGGCTTTAGGCAAGGTTTGGGATAATATGCTACCAACAGCCGAAGATTCGGTATTATTAACATCACTTGCAAAGCATTGCGTATTTGTAGTAAATTTAGGCTCATCAATGGTGTTTGATTTTGCAATTCATAATAAGCCATGTATGTATATGAATTATAACTATCTAAATCCTGAAGACAGACCAATAGAAGGTGTGTATGTATATGATTTTGTTCATTTTAGATCAAAACCATCAGAGAACGTAGTAGTTTGGTTAAATCATCCTGATGAGATTTCCGAAAAAATTAAAAGCCTTTTAGATAATCATACTGAAACTGTAAATGAATCTCAAAAATGGGTTAATATTATTAATATTCAACCTGCTAATAATGCATCTAAAAGAATTTGGAATGATATTGAAAAAAATGAATAGATAGATGCATATAGCCTTCTTAACACCAGAATATCCGCATAAAAACCTAAAGCAATCAGCAGGTTTAGGCACTAGTATTAAAAACTTAACTATAGGTTTAACACAAGAAGGAAATAATGTTACTGTTTTTGTTGTGTTTCAAAATAAAAATCTAACGCTTTATGATGACAAGATAAAAATAGTTTCTATTGCCAGAAAAGGCTATAAGTTTTTGGGATGGTATCTAGAAAGAAAGCATATACAAAAAACAATACAGAAAGAAATTAATACAAATCAAATCAATATTATTGAAGCACCAGATTGGACAGGAATAACAGCATTTATGAAATTTTCAGTACCACTTGTTATTCGTTTGAATGGTAGCGATGCTTATTTCTCTCATTTAGAGCATAGAAAACAAAAAACAAAAAATTATTTCTTTGAAAAAATAGCACTTACAAATGCAAATAAAATTGTTTCGGTCAGTACGTTTACAGCAAGCCTCACTAAAAAAATATTTAAACTTAAGAATGATATAGAAATTATTCATAACGGAATAGATACCGAAGAGTTTAGACCAATACTTACTGAAATAGATTATGGACAGTTGTTATATTTCGGAACTATTATTAGAAAAAAAGGCATTTTAGAATTGGCACTGATTTTTAATCTTGTAATAGAAAAGCATGACAAAGCTAGATTGCTTTTAATAGGAAAAGATGCTCATGATGTTTTTAAAAACACATCAACCATAGCATTATTTAATCAACTACTAACAGAAAAGGCAAAACAAAAAGTAACTTATATTCCTGAAGTGCCTTATAGAGAGATAAAAAACTACATTGCCAAAGCAAATATTATTGTGTTGCCAAGTTTTGCGGAAGCATTTCCTATGACATGGTTAGAAACTTTAGCAATGGAAAAACCTTTAGTAAGCTCTAACATTGGTTGGGCAAACGAATTGATGATTGATGGTAAAACTGGATTTGCTGTAAACCCTAAAAACCATGAAGCATTTGCAACAAAATTATTAACCTTATTAAATAGTAAAGACCAACAAATTAGGTTTGGTAAAAATGGACGCAAACATATAAAACAAAAATTTTCAGCAAAGATTATTACGCAACAAAATGTTGAATTCTATAAAAACTGTTTAGTATCAAAATAATTAATGATAGTTTTAACCCATAGGGAAAATAAAATTGTAAGTGTATTTAACTATACATCAAATTCAGCTATAAAAACTACAAGTGTAAAGTTAAGTAAGGCATTGTTTCAATTAGCAAATTTATATAAAAACAGATTAATAGTTTGGTGTAATGACGACTTAAAAGAGTATATAGATGAGGAAGGCTTTAAAACCATTTTTCATCACAAACTCATAATGGCATCTTATGAAGTAAGAACTGCTAATTATATTTCTAATCGAATAGGTTATGTCGAATCTTCGCCATTTATAAACATAAAAAAAGAAGTTAATTACCCAACATGGTTAATGAGTAGCTGTATTGGAGGCATTCATGCAGAAGTATTGCTAAAATTTGATGCGTCAACTTATAAAAATGAAACCTTAGATTATACTCTGAATTCTATAGCAAAACAGGGAATAGCCAAAGGATTGTTTTGCTACTCATCACCTAAATTATTAAAGCAAAATACAGTTCAATTAAAACCAGAAAAAGTTTCAACTTATGTGCTTTATAAATTCATAAAGCAACATTATAAAACACAATGGACTTTTTTAACTTTTTTTAATAGTTTGGTTTATGAGAAAAAAATTCAAATTTTGCCTTTAGTTTATTTGTGGTTTGTTAAAACTAAAAAGACTACTATTGATTTAAGCACTATAAAAGTAAAATCAAATATAGCTTTACAACCGCTTCAAACTATAGATGTTATTATTCCAACAATAGGCAGAAAAAAATATTTGTACAATGTTTTACAAGATTTAGCAAACCAAACCTTGCAACTTCAAACAGTTATAATTGTTGAGCAAAACCCTAATACAGATAGTGTTTCTGAATTAGACTATTTAAAAACGCAACAATGGCCTTTTAAAATCAATCATATATTTATTCACCAAACAGGTGCTTGTAATGCAAGAAATTTAGCCTTAAAAAGAGTGATTTCAGATTGGATTTTCTTTGCTGATGACGATATTAGATTTGAAAAGAATGTGTTAGAAAATACTATAAGTTATATGTCTTGTTTCGGGTTAGAAGCAGCAACATTAAGTTGTTTGAGAAAAGGTAAAAAAGAAACCATAAACCATATCATGCAATGGTATACCTTTGGTTCTGGATGTAGTATGGTATCTTCAACTATAGTTAAAAGTATGGCTTTTGATACAGCTTACGAACATGGTTTTGGCGAAGATGGTGATTTTGGTATGCAGATTAGAAACCTTGGCGCAGATATTGCCTATTTACCAAAATGTAAGTTACTTCATCTTAAAGCTCCAATTGGTGGTTTTAGAACAAAAGTTGTACAACCTTGGGAAAACGAAAAAATTAAACCCAAACCTTCGCCAACAATTATGCTATTTTATTTAAAGCATCAATCTATATTTCAAATAAATGGCTATAAAACAATATTATTTTATAAATTCTTTAAATTACAAACCAATAAAAATATAGTCACTTATTTTTATCAAATGAAAAAGCGTTGGAATAGTAGTGTAAGTTGGGCAAACAAATTAAAAGAGCAACATAGCTAATGATATTTTCTTTAATAGTTTGTACTTACATGAGACCTAAATCTTTACTGAATTTACTAAATTCAGTAAAGCAACAAACGTTGTATCCAAATGAAATATTAATTATAGATGGTTCGTCAAATACCAAAACAGAAGCTGCTTTAAAGCAAAATCATTTTGATAAACTCAATTATTTTAAAGTAAATAAAAAGGAAAGAGGCTTAACCAAACAACGTAATTTTGGAATAAATAAAATAGCTCAAGATATTGAAATTGTTTGCTTTTTAGACGACGATATCGTGCTTACAACTAATTACTTTGAAGAGCTTATAGCAACTTATGAAACTTATAAAGATGCTATAGCAGTTGGAGGTTATATTGTAAATGAAGTTGATTGGAAAAAAGATTTAAATTCATCAAAAAATACAAACAAATTTTGTTTTGATGGCTGGATACGAGAAGAACCAAACCGATTTGTGTTAAGGCAAAGATTAGGATTATTAACAACTAACGAACCAGGTTTTATGCCTAAATTTTCGCATGGTCGTTCAGTAAGTTTTTTACCACCTTCTGGAGAAATATATGAAGTTGAACAATTTATGGGTGGTGTTTCGTCTTATAAGAAAAGTATTTTTAAGACAATTAAATTTTCAAACTATTTTGAAGGATATGGTTTATATGAAGATGCCGATTTTTGTTTGAGATTATCTAAATTTGGTAAGTTATATGTTAATACTGGAGCTAAATGTAAACATTATCACAATGAATCTGGGAGGCCTAATAAATTTTTATATGGAAAAATGGTTGTAAGAAATGGTTGGTATGTTTGGCGTGTAAAACACCCTAATCCTTCAATAAATGAAAGATTTAAATGGAATGCGACATCTTTTCTACTTACTATAATTAGATTTACTAATACATTTAGTTCAGACAAGAAAATGGAAGCTTTTGCAGAAAGTTTAGGAAGAATTGTAGGATGGTTCACTTTAATTTATGATAAACCAAAAGTTGAAAAATGAAGTTTCTAATCATTTCTCATGTAACACACATTAAGCAAAATCAAAAGTTTTATGCTTATGAGCCTTTTGTAAAAGAAATGAATTTATGGAACAATTATGCAAGTGAAGTTTTAATTGTCGTACCATTAGTAAAAAGGTTAAAATCAAATATTGAAGCAGCATACTTACACAATAATATAAAATTTCAAACAATTCCAAAAATTGAGTTTACCTCAATTAAAAGTACTATATATTCAATATTTAAAATCCCAATTATATTAGTTACAATTTTTAATGCTTGTAAAAAAGCAGATCATATACACTTGCGTTGTCCAGGTAATATTGGGTTGTTAGGATGCATTGTTCAAATAGCATTTCCTTCAAAATTTAAGTCTGCTAAATATGCAGGAAATTGGGATCCAAAAAGCAAACAACCATTAAGCTATAGATTACAAAAATGGATTTTAAGCAATACTTTTTTAACTCGTAATATGCAGGTTTTGGTTTATGGTAAATGGAAAAATCAAACTAAAAATATAAAACCTTTTTTTACAGCTTCTTTTTCTAAAAATGAAATTGAAAAAGTCATACCTCGTAATTACAATGAAACTCTAAAATTTGTTTTTACAGGAAGTTTGGTTAGTGGCAAACGACCTTTATTATGTATTCAAATTATTGAAGTACTAAATAGAAATGGAATTAAGTCTAACCTCCATATATTTGGGGATGGTGTTTTAATAAAACCCTTAAAGTTATATGTACAAGATAATAATCTCAACGGCATCATTTTTCTTAATGGTAATCAAGAAAAGGATACCATAAAAGAAGCTTTAAAAGATAGTCATTTTTCAATTTTACCTTCAAAAAGTGAAGGTTGGCCAAAGGCAATTACAGAGGCAATGTTTTTTGGTGTGATTCCAATTTCTACTAAAATTTCCTGTATAAAATGGATGCTGGATTATGGTAAAAGAGGCATTTTAATTAAACCTGTTTTGGAAGAAGCTGTTCAAAATATAATGCATCATATTGAAAAAGATAACCTTAATGAAATGGCTATTGCAGCTCAAGAATGGTCTCAACAATATACTTTAGATAGTTTAGAACAAGAAATTAAAAAAATACTCCAATAATAAATGCGTGTATTACAACTTATTGATACTTTAAATGCTGGAGGTGCAGAGCGTGTTGCGGTAAACATAGCTAATGCATTAGCTTTAGAGATTGATAAATCTTTTATTAGTGCTACACGCAAAGAAGGTATTCTTAAAGAAAATATAGATAAAAATGTTGAATATTTTTTTTTAAAGAAACAATCGGCTTTAGATTCTAAAGCTATATTTAAACTCAAGCGTTTTATAAAAGAAAATCGTATAAATATTATTCATGCACATTCATCGTCTTTTTTTATTGCTTCAATAATGAGATTATTAATAAGAGATTTAAAAATTATTTGGCATGATCATTATGGGAATAGTGAATTTTTAGAAAAAAGACCTCTACAAGTTTTAAAAATTTGTTCTAGAAGTTTTTCACATATATTCTGTGTAAATAGAAAACTGGAAAAATGGGATAAACAGTATTTACATTGTAAAAGCGTTAGTTACCTTCAAAATTTTGCAGTTGAAATTTTTACTGAACCAATAACTAATTTGTTTGGAGTAGATGGTCAGCGTATTTTGTGTTTAGCCAACTTTAGAGCTCAAAAAGATCATGTTACGCTAATTAATGCTTTTAAAATAGTGAATAAACAATATCCAAATTGGACACTACATTGTGTTGGTCAAGATTTTAATGATGACTATTCGAAGCAAATTTTTGGTGTAGTTAATGATTTTGGTTTACAAGAATGTGTTTTTCTTTATGGAAGCAGACCAGATGTTTCATCAATTATAAAGCAATGTGATATTGGTGTATTAGCATCAAAATCGGAAGGATTACCAATGGCATTGCTAGAGTATGGATTAGGCGGTTTAGCAGTTATTGTGACAGATGTTGGTAAATGTAAGGAAGTAGTTTCAGAGTTTGGATTATTAGTGCCAGCTAAAGATCATAAAGCCTTATCAAAAGCAATAATTGTTTTTATTAAAAATGTAGATAGAAGAATAGAATATTCTAAAAACTTCCAAAATAGAGTTAACAAAAAATTCTCTTCGTTAGCCGTTGTAACGAAAATAGTTGGTTTATATAAAGCACTATGATTTTTATGTATCTTGCTTACTATAAAATTATTTTCCTTTTATTAGAACATTCGCGTAATGCAGATTGATATTCAATATATAAAATTGGTTTTAATACATATTGGTGTTGGTTTAATGATGTATTTTGTTAGTCCCTTCTCTCGTATGTTTTTTTTCGCTATGGTAATCTTTTTTTTAATAAGAATTGTTATAGCAATACCATCAAGAAAAACGTTTGAAGTATTAAAAGCCTGTGCATATATTTCTGGAGCTGAAGTATTGTTAAGGATGACAGATGGAGCGATTTTTTATGAATCTTCTAAGTATTTAGTTGTTTTATTTGTGCTTTTTGGAATTATTTTTAACGGAATCTCTAAAAAGAGTTATCCCTACTTTTTTTATTTAATAGCTCTTGTTCCTGCAATTATAGTGGCTTCTACATATATAAATTTTGATGTAAATTTTAGAACTAATATAGCCTTTGTATTAAGCGGTCCTGTAGCTTTAGGTGTTACTGCTTTATATTGTTATGATAAAAAAATTACACTTAAGCAAATAATAGATATTGTTTTATATATGGGATTACCAATTATAGCCATGACAACTTATTTGTTTTTATATGCACCAAGTCTCAAAGGTATCTTATCTGGTACAGAATCTAATTTTGCAGCTTCAGGTGGTTTTGGGCCTAATCAAGTATCTACCATTTTAGGATTAGGAATGTTTGTTTTAACAGTACGGTTTTTTTTAAAATCCCCAGGAATATTACTTAAAGTGTTTAATGGTTTAATATTTAGTGCTATAGCCTACAGAGCTGTTATTACTTTTAGTCGTGGAGGTGTTATTGGGGCTATAATTATAATTGTGGCTTTCTTGATAATTATTTATTTTGGTTCTAATAGAAATCAGAGAAGTAATATTATAACTTCATTTGCTTTATTTTTATTGGCTTTATCTGTTACTTGGACGATAAGTTCAAATCAATCTCAAGGACTTATAGATAAACGTTATGCAAATCAAGATGCAATGGGAAGAGAAAAACAAGATTTATCTACCGGAAGAGTAGATTTGTTTGTAAATGAATTAGATGGTTTTATTGACAATCCTTTTTTTGGTGTAGGAGCAAGTGTTATGAAAGAAATAAGAAAGGAGACACTAGGTACAGATATAGTTTCTCATAATGAATTTAGTCGTTTATTATCTGAACATGGTATTCTTGGAATTCTTATATTAATTATATTAATTATTAAACCATTATTTTATAGAGTCAAGAATAAAAAGAATTTTCTCTTTTATTCATTTTTGCTCTTTTGGTTTGCCACAATAAGTCATTCTGCAATGCGAATTGCAGCACCAGCGTTTATATACGGCTTGTGCTTATTAAACATTACATATGAAAAACATCCTATATATAGGAAACAAAATAAACAACAAACACTCTAACCCACCTTCAATACATAAATTTGGTTTACTGTTAGAAAGAGAAGGCTATACCCTTTTTTATGCTTCATCTAAAACTAATAAGCTGTTTAGACTTTTAGAAATGCTCAAAACTTGTTTTAGATATAGAGCAAAAATTGATTTTGTCTTAATAGACACATATAGTACACTTAACTTTTTCTATGCTTTTTTTACCAGTCAATTATGTAGATTATTGAAGTTGAAATATATTCCTATTCTTCATGGAGGGAATCTACCCAAACGATTGGATAATTCTTCTAAATTTAGTCGTTTAATTTTTTCTAATTCATATTTAAATGTTGCACCATCTAACTATTTAGTAGAGAAATTTTCTGCAAGAGGCTATGGCGCTATTCTTATTCCAAACTTTTTAGAAATAAAAGATTATAAGTTTTTAGAAAGGAATATTGTAAGTCCTAAACTTTTATATGTAAGAGCGTTCAGCAAAATATATAATCCAGAATTGGCTATAAAAGTTCTTGATAAGCTAATAGAAACATATCCAAATGCGCTGTTATGTATGGTTGGACCAGAAAAAGATGAGTCTTTACAGTTGTGTAAGTCTCTTGTAAAATCATTGAAGATTGAGAATCGTGTTGAGTTTACCGGAATATTACCAAAACGGCAATGGCATAAAAAAGCAATAGATTTCAATATTTTTATAAACACTACAAATTTTGATAATACTCCTGTAAGTGTAATGGAAGCTATGGCATTAGGATTACCTATTGTATCTACAAATGTTGGTGGTATGCCATATTTGATTTCTCATAAGAAGGATGGATTATTAGTTGACAAAAATGATGTAAATAAAATGGTTAATGCAGTTAAATATCTTATAGATAATCAAGAGTTTACAAGACAAATTGCTGTGAATGCAAGATATAAAGTAGAACAGTTTAATTGGGAACAAGTTAAAAAGCTGTGGTTTAATGTTTTGAGGTAGAATTATTGTTGTAGTACAATATTAACTCACTATATTTATACACTTATTTAATCTATTTATGCTATCAAATAAAGGAATTCATTTCAAAATTTCTGAACGTAAAATTTTATTGAGAATTTTAGATGTTCTTGCTGTTTTAGTAGGTTTATATATTATTGGTTTTAGTTTTGAATTCGACTATTTTACTATTACCAAGGAAAATTGGACATGGTCTGTTGTTTTAGCAATTTATTTATCCATTTTCGGATCAGTATTCGAGCTTTACAATCTTCAAGAGTCTAGTCAATTAGATACCGTTTTTAGAAATGTAATCCTTACAGTTTCAATTACAGTTTTAGTTTATTTGTTAACGCCAATAATTACACCCTTTTTACCTGTAAAAAGAATTCAAATCATCTATTTCTATTTAGCCATAATTAGCTCTATGTTTTTGTGGAGGGTAATTTATATAACTTTTTTTGCTTCATCAATGTTTTATAAGAAAGTAATTATTCTTGGTGAAATTTCTAATATTGAAAATGTTGTAAAAACAATTAGTGAGTCTGATCCAAATTATAAAATAGTTGGATTTGTTAATAGTGAAAAATCAGAAATAGACACTATAAAGTTTAAGGGACTAATTGAATATTTACCAGAAGATCTACCAAGAATTATTAAGACTAAAAAAGTTTCCGAATTAGTAGTCGCAATAACAAATCCTAATAATATTACAGCGCAAATATATATTCAACTTACATCGCTTTTAGAACAAGGACTTACCATTAGAGAATACACACAAGTTTTTGAAGAAATTACTAAACGAATACCTATACAATTAGTAGAAAAGGATTTTTATAAGTATTTCCCTTTTAGTAGAAGTAATCAAAATAAACTTTATCTGTTTTTTCACAGAGCTATGGATATTGTATTTTCTACTATTGGTATTATATTCGGAATTATTTTAACCCCATTTATTATTATAGGTAATTTATTAGCTAATCGAGGCACTTTATTTTATACGCAAGAACGCATAGGAAAATATGGCAAACCGTTTAAAATCATCAAATTTAGAACAATGATAAATAATGCAGAAAAAGAAGGCGTGACTTGGGCTGTTAAAAAAGATAAAAGAGTAACAACTTTTGGACGATTTTTAAGAAATACACGTTTAGACGAAATACCTCAATTTTTTAATATTTTAAAAGGTGAAATGAGTATTATTGGACCAAGACCCGAGCGTCCTTTTTTTGTAAAAGTGCTGTCTGTAATTATTCCATTTTATGAAACAAGACATACTATAAAACCTGGTTTATCTGGTTGGGCACAAGTAAATAGCAGGTATGGTTCGACAGTAGAGGATAGTTTGAATAAATTGCAGTACGACCTTTATTATATTAAGCATCGTAATTTTTTCTTAGACATTAATATTATAGTAAAAACATTAAGTACTATAATTTATTATAGAGGACAATAAATTGTTGGAATTAAATACTCTTTTGATAGTAATTTATTAAATATAAATACCTAATAAAAAAGCTAATTAATATAGGAATTAATCCAATTGCATAAACCTGTACACCAACCATCCAATGCAATGCTAATAAGCATAACATAATGATTAAAAACTTTAAATACTTAATAAACCAAGTTTTAACTGTTTTTTTGAATAGTTGAGAAATTACAAAAATATTTAAAGCGAAAGCCCATAGCAGGTTATAGTTCTGTGCAGTTGCAGAATGATCTGTTGCAAACCAAAGCAATAAAACCAATACACCAACTAATCCTGTAAAAGTAAATATTACTACATCAAGCCAAATGCTGCGTTTGTTTTTTTTATAATCAAAAAAGGTAATGAATAGTATAATTAAACTAATAGTGCCAAAAACAAATAATGGACTCGTGAGAAAATCATCAGGTTTAGGTTTCTGAACACTTTCATATAAAATATTGGTTTGTTTAACTAAAGATTTGGATATATTAATTGTAGCATTTTCAAAAAAAACAAAAATATAATGAGGTAAAAACATATGTTCGTCGCCAGTAGCTTTTTTGTCTATAACAGAGCCAAGAGCGATATCAATACCAAAACCTCCCCAAGAATTTATTTTTACATGATCGTTAATTAATTGTCTAAACGTTTTCGGTTTAAATCCTTCAGGTTCATTAAAAAGTATGTTGCTATTTAGAGAAGTGTTTGCAACATCTCTAATTCTTGTAGCGCAATTATCATAAAAAAAATCGTATAAGTAATATTTATTTTCTGGCTTATAATTATGAATTAAAAATTCAAATAGTTTCTGTTTTTCTGTTTGAGTTAAGTTTAAAACTTGTTCCTTAATTGAGCGATTTTGTGAAATGTAAAAAGCGATAAAATCTTGTGAATAATTTTGTCCAATTTTATAATTAAGCTTTCCTCTAGCAAATTTTGTATAAAAATTAGGCGTGTCAAAATCATATACACCATAATTAAAAACAATATCAATGCCTAAAATTTGATCTTTTATTCTAAATCCATTATGTCCAAAAGCATCATTTAAAGAGGAGCCAGGATCTATTGTAAGTACACTAATTTCGGCTTCATCAGACAGTTTTTGTGCTTTTATTTCAGAAGCAAAAAAGAATAATAGAATTAAGAGCAAGGATTTTTTATACATACTAAATTTTAAACTATCTAAAAATACTAAAATCTAACTTTAAAGAAAACACATTAGAGTATAATGCGGCACTTTGGTCACCAATATCTGTAAATGCATAATCAATTTGGATCCCTTTATACTTAAAGCCAACACCAAAATTAGGTTGAAAGGTTAAATTTTCACTATTATCTATTTGTAGTTCATTTTGAAAATTACCAACTCCAGCACGAAGAAATACTAAGTCTGTATAACCAAATTCAAAACCTAGTGCTGGATTAATACTCGCAAATGATGTTGAAATCAAATCATTGGTTTCGGCAAACCTCATATTTAGGTCAAACTCTGCACGTAATGTATAATCGAGGTTAAATTCGAATAATTTAGAGATTCCTATTTGTAATTTAGGTAATGTTAATTCTGTACCTTCGGGTGCTTCTTGATTTTGACCATCAATAGCGTTTTGAATATCTGCAAGTTTATCTTCATCAAAAGACCAGGAGTTAAAAGTAGTAGTAATATCTCTTGCCATAATACCAAATTTCCATCCATTGCTACCTTGAAACTGAATACCCAAATCAAGACCAAAACCCCAAGACGATGCAAAATCACCTATAATACGTCTAATCACTTTAGCATTTACTCCATAATTTAATCCTGCTACAGGAAGCTTTCTTGCATAAGAAAAGATGATTCCATAATCTACTGCCGAAAATAAATTTATTCTATCATAATTAATATTGCCTTGATCGTCTATAAGTTGTGTGGTATCTAATATATCATCCACACCAAACCTAATAATAGAAATTCCCATTGTACTTCTATCATCAATTGGCATTGCAAAAGCAACGTAGTTGTAATTGGCAATATTTGCAAAATAACTGGAGTGCATTAAAGCAAGTTGGTTGTCTTCGAGATGCACCAAACCGGCAGGATTCCAATATACAGAATTAACATCAGAACTATTAGCAACTACTGCACTACTCATCCCTAAAGCAGCAGCATCAACTCCAATATTCATAAATTCGTTGGAATATTTTCTTGTGGTTTGAGTATGAATTAAGGATACACAAAGAAGTAATAAAACGGATAAATACTTTTTCAAAAGCTAAAAATTTATACAAATATGCGCAATTCAACATAATAAACTCTATTTTTTTGGCGATATTGTTTTAGACATTAATAGTTTATTATTTTTACAGAATTAAATTTTTGAAGTTTGAAAAAACAAATACCTAACTTTATTACCCTTTTAAATTTATTTTGCGGAAGTATTGCTGTAATTTTTGCAGTAAATGGTAATATGAAACTTACTGCACTATTTGTTTTTCTTGGTGTTTTCTTCGATTTCTTTGATGGGTTATTAGCAAGAAAATTAAAAGTTGAAGGAGAGTTAGGATTACAGTTAGATTCTTTGGCAGATATGGTTACTAGTGGTTTAGTGCCAGGACTTGTGATGTTTTATTTGTTTAATTTAGTCAATACAGAAGCATCTAATCTTAATAATTATTTACCATATTTTGGTTTACTCATTACTTTAGCATCTGCATACCGTTTAGCGAAATTTAATATTTCTACCAACCAAACCAATTCATTTATAGGTTTACCAACTCCAGCAAATGCACTTTTAATCTTGTCATTACCATTAATTATAGAGTTTCAAAATAACGATATTATGGATGCTATAATCCTTAATAAATGGTTTCTAATAGGTATAACTTTATTAAGTTCCTATTTGTTAAATTCAAATCTTAAATTGTTAGCCCTAAAGTTTAAAACTTGGAATTTTAAGGGCAATGCAGCAAGATATATGCTAATTATATTATCTATAGTGTTGTTAGTAATTTTTAAGTTTGCAGCAATTCCACTTATTATTGCGAGTTATATTATTATTTCTCTAATATATCACATCGCTATGGTGAGATAACGTTTGCTGCATTTAAGCATTAACAAACAGTATTTGATTAAATAGAATTATTAAATAACAGTTAGCGGTCAAAATTCCAATTTCTTTTTTCGCAGTTCAAAATTTTGACCTAAATACACTTTACGAACCATGTCGTCTTCAGCAAGTTCTTCAGGTTTTCCAGCTTTAAGAATACTACCTTCAAACATTAAATAAGTTCTATCAGTAATGGCAAGTGTTTCTTGTACGTTATGGTCTGTAATTAAAATACCAATGTTCTTTTTTG
>CAYRVY010000008.1:0-21156 GCA_964427695.1 uncultured Flavobacteriaceae bacterium | reverse complement strand
AACCCTCTTCAATTTTAAGCTTTCCAAAAGTATTATCGTTTTCTAGGATTTTAATTAGCTTGTCTTGTTTTTCAGCTTTTAATTCAAAAAAACCATGACTGGAAATCATTTCATCAACTCTTCCAGAATACAATTTTTCTCCTTTGCGAAGCACAACAACATGAGTACACACTTTTTCTACTTCGTCCAGTAGGTGTGAGGCTAATAAAATAGTTGTACCTTTATTAGCAACACCTTTTATAATTTTTCTTACCTGATGTATGCCTTGAGGATCAAGACCGTTTGTTGGTTCATCTAGAATTAATATTTCTGGATCGTTTAGTAATGCAGAAGCTATTGCTAAACGCTGCTTCATACCCAGAGAAAATGTTTTAAACTTATGATCTCTTCTATCCAGTAAATCAACAATTTCTAGCTTTTCATCAATTTTAGAAAAATCTACTCCTTTTATTTTACAGACCAATTTTAAATTTTGATAAGCAGACATATATGGATAAAAATTAGGACGCTCTATAATTGCACCAACTTTTTTAAGAGCTTCGTGAGTAGTAAGCTTTCCATCGTACCACGAAAAATCTCCGCTGGTTTTATTTACTACATTTAAAACAACTCCTAGTGTTGTAGATTTTCCGCTTCCGTTAGGTCCAAGAATACCATAAATATTGCCTTTTTCAATATTAAAAGAAAGGTTTTTTATAGCAGTTATATAACCGTATTTTTTGGTAAGATTATTAATTGTTAAAATTGACTCCAAGATGTGTGTTTTTTGGTTGATTATAAATGTAAGACGATAAAACTTAAAACTTGTTACAAAGCTTATTTTTAACAATACAAAAAATATTGCAACGATGAACGTCAGGATATAGATTTAAGCTTAAAGAGAGTAGATACTATTCTGCATTAGGATGAAAATGAGAACATCTTTCCATTTCCAAATATTGATGTAATTGTATAATTAATAGTATTATACAACTCACGATTTCAATCAACAATGCTACGAAGAAAAATATAATATTTATAAAAAAGGAGACAGTATTAATTCCAGTTTTCATCGAAGTCTAAACTCTCATAACCATCTACATCTAAATCGTTTTCAAACTCATTAAAATCTTCAGAGTTTTCTGTTTCGAAAGATTTTTCTGGGGCTTCATCTGGAATTTGACCTTGAACAAACATAAGATTTGGATAATCTGTACCTCGATGTTCTTCAACAATTTCTGCTAATTCAACATAAAACGTCCACATATTAAAGAAATCGTAAACATAAATAAGTTTTGTATTTGCTTCGTTAATAACATCTTCCAAAATGATTTCGCTCATTAATTTTACAGAGTTTATACCTTCACTCATCTCGAATAAAGAAATTTCTTCGCCTTGATTCCATTCATCGTCACTTCTGTAAAACGAAGCCATTTCTGTTCCATCGAAACCGAATGATTGCGTAATAATGTTATGTAAATCTTCGAGATTATCTGTTTCACGAATTTCTAAATCTCTAAATACATCGTCTTCTGTATCATTATCTAGTATAATTCTAAATCTATAAATCATTAGCAAATTAATTAGGTTACAAAGGTATGTTTTTTTTGAATTATTTACTGAAACGATGTAAAGTAAATATCATACTACTTAATAAGAAAAATGCACCAACTTGATGTGCCACACCAAGCCATAAAGGGACTTGCAGTAAAATGGTAAATACTCCTAATAAAAATTGAATAATTACTAATATTGATAAAGAATTTACACCTGTGAGTTGATGTTTTGTAAGATTCATTTTTTTAGCTTTATACCAAATTATAAAAATAAAAAAGCAAACGATATAAGCTAATATTCTATGTACAAATTGCACACCACTTTTACCCTCTATAAAATTTTTATACAACGGATTTTGCTCTATATAAACCGTTTCGTGCATAAATTTATTTTCATTCATTAAAGGCCAATGGTTATGTATAAATCCTGCATCTAAACCTGCAACAAAAGCACCATAAATAATTTGCAGAATTAAAATAGCTAAACTACCTCTAATTAAATTTCTAAAATTTTTAGTTATCTGTTTCTTATCAGGAAAAATAAGATCTAAAGCCACCCAAAATGTATATGCAAAAGTTAAAAAGGCTACAGTTAAATGTGCTGCAAGTCTATAATGGCTCACATCTGGTCTGTCAACCAAGCCACTTTTTACCATATACCAGCCTAAAAACCCTTGAAAAGCTCCAAGTATAAAAAGAACAATAGATTTTTTTATGGTTGGCTTTGAGAGCTGTTTTGTTATTAAAAAATATAGAAAAGGTATAAAAAATACTAGGCCAATAAGTCTGCCGATAAAGCGATGTAACCATTCCCAAAAGTAAATGTCTTTAAAGTCCTGAAGATTAAAGTGTGTGTTCAATTTTTGATATTCAGGATACTGTTTATAGAGGTCGAAAGCGGTTTGCCATTCGGTTTCGTTTAAAGGTGGAATTGTTCCAGAAATGAGTTTGTAATTAGAAATAGATAAACCAGAATGCGTTAGTCTTGTAATGCCACCAATTACAACCATGATGAAAATTAATACACATCCTGTAAGCAGCCAATATATTACTTTTTTGTTATCTTTCATTTTTACTTTTTGTCATTTCCTTGAAGAAGGAAATCTCATTTATTTTTACCACGATCCCGATAGCTATCGGGACACGAATATTTATTTTTTTTAACTATTAACTATTAACTCTTAATTCTAGTTAAACCTAATTTCTCACCTTCCTTAATCATTAATTGAAAAGCTGCTTCGTATTCGTTAGGAATATCTCCATCAAGGATAGCTTCTTTAATAGCTTCTTTAATTAACCCGATTTCTTTTGAGGGTTTTAAATTAAAGGTTTTCATAATCTCTTCACCAGAAACTGGTGGTTGAAAATTACGAATATGGTCTCGTTCTTCAACTTCAATTATTTTCTGACGAACCATCTTAAAATTATTATGGTACTTTTTAAATTTCTTGCTATTTTTTGTAGTAATATCTGCTTCACAAAGTGTCATGAGATCATCTACATAATCTCCAGCATCAAAGACTAAACGGCGTACTGCCGAATCGGTTACTGTATCCTGAGCCAAAACAATTGGACGGGAACTCATAAATACCATTTTTTGCACAAACTTCATTTTGTCGTTTAATGGCATTTTTAAACGTTTGAATAAGTGAAAAACTATTTTAGATCCTTCAAATTCATGTGCGTGAAAGGTCCAACCAACTTTCTTACTGAATTTTTTAGTTGTAGTTTTCCCAATATCGTGTAACAAGGCTGCCCAGCGTAACCATAAATTATTAGTATTTATAGCAATATTATCTACAACTTCTAAAGTGTGATAAAAATTATCCTTATGACCTTGTCCTTCAACTTCGTCAATACCTTTAAGAGCTACAAGTTCTGGTAAAATGTATTCTAATAACCCTGTTTGTTCTAAAAGTAGAAATCCAACAGAAGGTTTTTTACTTTCAAGAATTTTATTGAGTTCTACAACGATACGTTCTATTGTAATAATTTCAATCCTTTTTTTGTTTTTTGTTATTGCATCAAGTGATTTTTTTTCAATAATAAAATTAAGTTGACTTGCAAAACGAATAGCTCTCATCATTCGTAAAGGGTCATCACGATAAGTAATGTCTGGATTTAAAGGAGTGCGAATAATTTTTTTTTCAAGATCTTGTATGCCATTAAACGGATCTAATAAATCGCCAAATTTTGCTTCACTTAAATTTAAAGTAAAGGCATTAATGGTAAAATCACGACGATTTTGATCGTCTTGAAGCGTTCCGTTTTCTACAACAGGATTTCTGCTGTCTTTGTTATATGATTCTTTTCTTGCTCCAACAAATTCAATTTCAATATCTTCAAAACGAAGCATTGCAGTACCATAAGTTTTAAATACTTGTACTGTTGGGTTGTTAGGAAGGTTTTTAGCTACTTGTTTGGCGAGGTCAATTCCGCTACCAATAGCAACAATATCAATATCCTTCGTTCGCCAAAGGCTTGCCGAAAGCGATGTTTTATCTGTGCCACGTTGTAATATAAAATCTCTAACAAAGCCACCAATAACGTAGCTGTCTAGATTTAATTCTTTAGCAGATTTACTAATGATTTTAAAGATGTTATGCTGTAAGGCTTCTTTGTAATTCATATTTTTTCTTGCCATCAATGTTGCTTTACTTGCCACGAATACACGAATATTTGTTTTTTTTCTTAATATGTATTTATCTTTAGTAAACCAATCGAAGGCTTTCTTTTATAAAACTATTCTTTTATGATCTAATAAATCTTTATGAAAGTTAGCTAAAATTGCTAATTTGCATTTCGATATTTTTAAATAGTTTAAACATTGTGCTAAATGTTTATCATTAAGATTTTCAACTGATTTGATTTCTAAAATAATTTTATCAAATACTACAAAATCTGCATAAAATTTATGCTTCAAAACAATTTCCTTTTAATTTACAGTAAATTCTTTTTCTCTTTGAAATGGAATTTTTCGAAGTTTAAATTCATATTCTAAAGCATCTTTGTAAACTATTTCTGCAAACCCAATTCCCAAATTATTATAAACATCAAATAAAGCTCCAATAATTACATAGCTTTCTTCTTTATAAATAATGTTTGACATAAATATTCGTGTATTCGTGGCTTATTATTTCCTTATTACTATTACTTTTCCATCGTTTGATAATTTAATAATCGATGATGGTTTTACAGCTTTTTTTTCGTGAGGCAAATTTACAACATAGTCCACGCCTTTTATAATCTCTTGGCTTATTTCTTTAAACGATTTTGGTGTTGGTTTGCCACTAATGTTAGCAGAAGTTGATACCAATGGTTTTTTGAGTTTTCTTATAAGTTCGTTGCAAAAATCATCTTTTACAATTCTTATAGCGAGTGTATTATCTTTTGCTATTAGGTTTTCGGTAACTCGTAATGGTCTATCGTAAATAATAGTAGTAGGTTTATCTGCATATTTTAATATGTTGTAAGCAGCTTCTGGAATGTTTTCGATGTAATGATTTAACATTTTTAAATCGCTCACTAAACAAATCATGCTTTTGGTATCTGCACGTTGCTTGAGTTGAAATATTTTTTCAACAGCATCAAACTTTGTTGCATCACAGCCAATGCCCCAAACAGTATCTGTTGGATATAGAATGATGCCTCCTTGTTTTAGGATTCTTACGACGTTGTTTAATTCTTCGTTCATATAAAATTTCAATTTAAACTATCTTTTTTTACTAATAAAATTTGATATGCATTCATTAAAATTTTCCAATCTTTTTTTAGCATGTATTCCACAACGGTTTTTCCTTTTCCTCCTCCTGGTAATTTACAATCATCAATTAATACAATTGAATTTTTGTGCAATTTATCTTCAATAACCTTAAACTCTTTAAGATGGTGTTCTTGGCTTTTGATTTGTATTTCCCTGTCGGTTTTGGAGTAGTCATAACTGTCAAGATATAGAAAGTCAATAGTATCTTTGAAGTTTTTTAAAAACCTTATTGAGTCATTTAAATGTACAGTTACAGCATTGTTTAATCCTTGGTTATTTACCTCTAATTGCGAGCCGTTTACTGAATCTTCGCTAATATCAACCGAATGAAGTTTTGCACCGTTTTGTTGAGCCCATTTTCCAAATACTATTGTAGCTGCACCATCTCCTTTTGCACCTTTAAGACCTGCTCTTGAGGTTCCAGTCTCAACTATAATTTTAGCATTACGCTGTTTTAAAAGTTTAAGAGTTTTATTAAATGTATTTCGTCGTCGTTTAAAATTATACTTAAAAGGCATGAAAGGAAATAATGATTTATGCTTAATTAATTTTAACGAAAAAGGAATTACAATTGCCAAAAATAATAGACTGATAATTAGTTTAAATGCCATTTGAAAAGAGTATTATAATAATATTTTTGCTGCAAATTTATGATTTACTTTTGTTTTATAGTCCAATAGGTTAATATTTTATATTTGACCTTTATGAGTATTGAAGAAAATTTGTCAATCAAGAGAATTCCTCGAAGCTCTGCTTCAAGGGTAGTTCGTTTTAAGAAATTCTTTATTTCAAATTGTACAATGAGTAAAATAAATAAATTTTTCAGTGAAGATTAATAAACAAGAGATAAAGAATGTGATTGAATTTTAAATTAATATTTTTGTTAACATATTTTCAAAACCTATTTTATGAGTAAGAGATTAAAATATTCAATCCTTAAATTTAAATCCTATTTACGAAAAAGGCTTTTTGGACATTATGCTATGGGAGTTATTTACAACACTAAAAACGGTAATATAATTGCTCCAATTGATGACCTTATGGTTGGGAAAAAGCTTGGTTTTTATGGTGAGTATGATATCTCTGAAGTTAATACAATTAAAGAATTTATTGCACCTGAAAACACCATTTATGTGGTTGGAACACATTGGGGAACTTTATTATTGCCACTATCAAAATATTGTGATGAGATTATTGGGTATGAGGCTAATCCTAGCACGTTTTATTTTTTAGAGAATAATGTTCTAATCAATAAAATTAATAATGCTACTATTTTTAATAAAGCGGTAGGTGACCTATCTAGAAAGGTGAGTTTTTATATGAGTAAGATTAACTCTGGAGGAAGCAAAATTGTACCAAAAAAAGACAGGTACATGTATAGATATGATAATCCGGAAACTGTTGAGGTAGATATGATTAGTCTAGATGAGCACATTCTTGAAAATAAATTACCAAAGGCCAACGGAATAATAATGGATATTGAAGGTGCTGAATTCTACGCATTGCAAGGCATGACAAATACATTGAAGCATAGCAATTTTTTATATATTGAATACGTACCACATCATCTTGAAAATGTATCAAATACAGATAATGAAGTTTTTTTTAATTTAATCTTGCCATATTACAATACCGTAAAATTTATGAATAACAAAGCTAAAGTTTTTGATCTGAATAAAGATACATCTAAGTTTTTTGAATATGTAAATAAATTAAAAACAAATGGTAAATCAGACAACTTACTATTTAGTGTTTAACAGGCTTTTGTAAACTTCAATATACGCTTGGGCTGCATTGTTCCAGTTAAAACTTTTTGCATGAGCAATGTATTTTTTAGACATTATATTTTTGTTGTTGAGGTAAGAATTTAATCCTGAAATAACAATTTCCGCCATATATTCAGGGTCGTAATTATTCCAATAAAAAGCATATTCGCCACCAATTTCTGGTAATGATGTATTATTTGATAAAAACACAGGCTTGCCAAAACGCATGGCTTCAATAGGAGGAATACCAAAACCTTCACGTAAGGATGGAAATACAAACGCTGTACAATTTTTTAAGTAGTACTGCTTGTCTAAATCGTTTATTTTTCCTGTGATTATTACTCGATTTTTTAAACCCAAACGATGTATGATGTTTTTGAGCGTATTATTGGCATAAAAAGTATTATTGTTTCCTGAAAGAACCAAATTAAAATCGGGTAGATAAGTTAGCATATTTACTAGAGAATGAAAATTTTTACGTTCAGTAAATTCACCAATGCTAAATAAATAAGGTTTGTTAGAAACTAATTTTGGCTTATAATTTTCAGGTAAAAATGTGTTTGTTATAGGATTGCCATTGTATATTACAAATTCAGGAACTTTAGGAACTTTAAAATGTTGATGTGTAGATTTTTTAGCATATTCTGAAATGTATGTAATGGCATTGCTTCTATTTAATTTATTTTGAAACCTAATATTTCGTTTATGACTTAAATCACTCGAAACTTCATCAATAAAATTAACATCATGCACAGTTAGTAAGTACGGAATGTTATGATAAGGTTCTATTTTAATATTTTGATTTAAGCTATGCCATAAATCGTATTTTTTTTTAATGCTAAATACTGAGTGCCTTCTAAATGAAAAGTATTTTTTATAATTAAAATACGAGCCAAATTCAGATTGTAAAGATTTTAAATCTTTGGCATGAAGCGTTATTTTAAAATCACTAACATTTGCATTATAAAGTCCTTTAATTAAATGATAATTAAACTGGCCAAAACCAAAATGTAGGTTTTTAATATTATGAGATTCTAAAAAAATAGTAGGCACTAAATAGTTTTTGTGCAAAGTAAATAAAATGAATTTATTAATACCTTGTCATTGTATTAAAAAGAAAAAAAGTAATTGTAATATTGCATTATGCAACACATATTTAATAATACGTTTGGTATGTATAAAAACCAATTGTCTGACTTTATCAATCATTTTGATTATAAAGGAGAACTGTTTGGTAATGCAGAAAGAAATACAATTAAGTTAATTACAATAAAGGACTTAAAGATTAATGTAAAATCATTTAAAACCCCTAATATATTTAATCAAATTGTTTATAAATTCTTCAGAAAAAGTAAAGCACAACGCTCGTTTGAGTATGCTAATATACTTATTGATTTAGGCGTTTGTACACCGCAACCAATTGCTTATTACACCTTTAAAACTCCTTTATTGTTTAAGAAGAGTTTTTATATTAGTGAGCACTTATCTTACGATTTAACATATAGAGAGCTAACATTAGATTTAGAGTTTCCAAATCATGAAAATATTTTAAGAGCCTTTACAAGATTTACTTTTAAATTACATGAATTGGACATTCATTTTTTAGATCACTCACCAGGAAATACTTTAATAAAGAAGCTAGGAAACACCTATAATTTTTATTTAGTAGATTTAAACAGAATGGATTTTAAGCCACTGGATTTTAAAACCAGAATTAGAAATTTTGAACGCTTAACAATTCACAAATCTATGGTTAAAATTATGAGTGATGAGTATGCAAAATGCACTGGATATGATTTTGATAACGTATTTGATTTAATGTGGAAAAACACTCAAGATTTTCAGGCTAAGTTTTGGAGACGAAGACGTTTAAAGGAAAAACTAAAATTCTGGAAGAAATAAAACTACTTTCTATTATTTTTTATAAGCTCTTTAAGTTTAATATATTTTAAAAACGTAATGTTAGCAGTTTGTATGCAAATTACAAGTCCGTTTAAACCATCAAGAAAACCAAATCTTAAAAAATAAGCTTTAAAAAACGCCCAAGTAGGATTAAATATAATTTTCCAAAAAGGTGCTTTTTTCCCTAAATCATAATATGATCTTGCTGAAATTGAAGAAAAATATTCGGTTTTCAAATTAAATTCAGAATAACTTTGGTATGTCCTATGTAAGATATCACCTTTTAAAAAGCCTTTTTTATTTTTATTTATTTTTATATATTCATGAATTTTATAGCCTCTCCATTGTGCTTTTCGTTTGTCAAAAACACGCAATTTTTTATTAGGATACCAATCGGAATATTTTATCCATTGTCCACAAAAATTATTAAATCTATTACAATAATAACCATCATATTTCCAATTAGATTTTAATTCAATAATAGATTTTTGAAGTGTTTCAGACAGCGCTTCATCTCCATCTAAAGATACAATAAAGTTATGAGATGTTTGAGTTAAAGCAAAATTTTTCTGTTCAACATAACCTAAAAATTCTTGTTCAATAAATTTTACATTGTATTTAGAACATATAGATTTTGTGTCATCAGCAGAGAAAGAATCTACTACAACAATTTCATCAACAACATTAATAAGTGATTGTAAACACTTTTCAATATTTCGTGCTTCATTAAAAGTAATAATAACTCCAGAAAGTTTAATCATTCGTTTCAAATAGTTTTTTGGTAAAAATAGTTATTTTTGTAGCAATGAACGCATTAGATATTTCGGTAATTATTAGCACCTATAATCAACCATTATGGTTAAAAAAAGTGTTTTGGAGTTATGAGCAACAAACTTTTAAAAATTTTGAAGTGGTTATTGCAGATGATGGTTCAAACGATTCTACACGTCAGCTTATAGGGCTGCTAAAAAAGGAAGTAAGTTACCCAATACAACATATTTGGCAGGAAGACAATGGTTTTCAGAAAACTATTATTTTAAATAAAGCTACGGTAGCTAGTAGAGGTAAGTATTTGGTTTATTCTGATGGCGATTGTATTGCTCGTAAGGATTTCTTGAAAACACATATTGATAGAAAAGAGAAAGGTTATTTTTTGTCAGGAGGTTATTTTAAGTTACCAATGTCTATTAGTGAATTGATTTCTAAAGGCGATATTGAACAGCAACGTTGTTTTGATATTAATTGGTTAAAAAAAAATGGATTAAAATCGTCTTTTAAGAATAATAAAATTACAGCTAAAGGATTCCAAAAAAAACTATTAAATTGGCTAACACCAACAACTGCAACCTGGAATGGACACAATTCTTCTGGCTGGAAAAGTGATATTTTAAAAGCTAACGGTTATGATGAGCGTATGCAATATGGAGGCGAAGACAGAGAACTTGGTGAGCGGCTTTTTAATATGGGAATTAAGGCAAAACAGATTCGTTATAGTGCCATTTGTTTGCATTTGGATCATGAAAGAGCTTATGTAAAACCTGAAATGATAGAAAAGAATTTAAAGATTAGAGCTACTACAAAAAAGGAGAAAGTAACAAGAACACCTTATGGTATTGAGAAAAAATTAGTTTAAAATTGTTGCAAGTAGCTTTTTAATTTTAGAATAATAGTTTCAGGCTTAAATTGTTTGTAAAGAGAATTAGTATTGGCTTTTATTTCTTTATGAGATTTACCGTCATACAATTTAGGCTTTACATCTTTTAAATGAATTGAAGTATGAGATTTACCATCTTCAAACATATTCCAAGCTTCTTTAATTATCCAAGGTGAAAAAATAGTAAATGTAGGAATGTTAAGCGCTTTAGCCATGTTAGTTGCACCACCTTCATTGCCAATTAAAGCATTACAATGTTTAGTAATTGCAAGAAATTCTCTTAAGCTTTTTCCAAATACCTTAAAGTGAATATGTTGTTTGGTTTCTTTTTTACAAAAGTTGTATAATGTTTTAGCTTCAGATTCTTGTTTGGGAATATAATTAAATAAAATTTGACCTTTTGTTTCTGCAACAACAGCATCAATAATTTTAGCCATATATGGCAACGGATAAGTTTTATTTATAGCACTTCCCAAAACACTTATCATAAATAAGGGTTGAGATAAATCTACATTAGATTGTATTAAAAAATCTTTTGAAACCTTAATTTCTTTTGAAGTTAAATATACTTTTGGCTGAATTATTTTAGGTAAATTATCACAAAAACATTGTAATAATTGCAATCTGTTTTCTATTGCTAAACCAGCATTTGTTTTTGATTTTTTTTGCTCACTATAAGTTTTGGAATATATAAACCAAGTGTACCATTTGTATTTAGAAATTTTTGTTTTTGCTCCAGAAAACAGTGAAATTAAATTACTTGAAAATTTAGAATAGACATCTATAACTACATCGTACTTTTCTTTTCTAATCGATTTAAGAAAGCCTAAAAATTTTAGCTTATTTTTTTCTGTTTCTGGAGATAAGATTATAAATTCATCAATAATAGGATTATTCTCAACAACAGGAAAAGTATGAGAATTAATAAGATAGTGTAATTTAGAATTAGGATATTTTTGTTTCAACGCTTCAAACAAGATACTTGTTGTAAGCACATCGCCAATCATTTTTTGTTGTATAATTAGAATTTTCATTTAAACAGCCACATCATGCTCACGTAAAGCGTCATTAAGCGATACTTTTTTATCAGTACTTTCTTTTCGTTTACCAATAATTAAAGCACAAGGGACATTATAATTTCCTGCTGGAAATGTTTTGGTGTAACTGCCTGGAATTACCACAGAACGAGACGGAATAATTCCTTTTGTTATTATTGGTTCTTCTCCTGTAACATCTATAATTTTAGTGCTCATTGTTAAAACAACATTAGCTCCTAATACGGCTTCTTTTTCAACTCTTACGCCTTCAACTACTATGCAACGCGAACCTATAAACGCATTATCTTCAATAATTACTGGAGTTGCTTGTAAAGGTTCTAAAACACCACCAATCCCAACACCACCAGAAAGATGTACATTTTTGCCAATTTGTGCACAGCTGCCAACTGTTGCCCAAGTATCTACCATAGTGCCTTCATCTACATAAGCACCAATATTTACGTAGCTAGGCATTAAAATCGTTCCGCTAGCAATATATGCTCCATGACGTGCAACAGCATGAGGAACAACACGTATTCCTTTTTTAGCATAACCTGTTTTTAACGGAATTTTATCATGAAATTCTAAAGGGCCAACTTCAATAGTTTCCATTTTTTGAATCGGAAAATATAAAACAACCGCTTTTTTTACCCATTCATTTACTTGCCAACCTTTACTTGTAGGTTCAGCAACTCGAAGAACACCTTTATCTAATAAATTTATTACACTCCTAATACTATCTATTGTGGATTTATTTTTTAAGGAATCTCTGTTTTCCCATGCATGCTCAATAGTTTGTTGTAAATCTGTCATTATTATTATTGTTTGAGCAAATATAATAGCTAAATATCAATTATAGTATGAAATTTAAGAGTATAACATTATAAAAGTTAAATTTGCATAAAAATCATTAATGGCTCGCATTTTAGCTATAGATTATGGATTAAAAAGAACAGGAATTGCTGTAACAGATGAATTACAAATTATTGCTTCTGGACTAACAACTGTTGTTACAACAGAACTTATACCTTTTTTAAAAGATTATGTTGCAGAAGAGACTGTTGAATTATTTTTGGTTGGATTACCAAAGCAAATGAATAATGAACCTTCACAAAGTGAAGAACTTATAACTCCTTTTTTAAATAAGCTAAAAGTCATTTTTCCTAAAATTCCAATTGTGCGTGTAGATGAACGATTTACTTCTAAAATTGCTTTTCAAACTATGATTGATGGTGGATTAAATAAGAAACAACGAAAAAATAAGGCATTAGTCGACCAAATAAGTGCAACGCTTATTTTACAAAGTTATTTGTATTCAAAATAATTGATAGAAACACTTATAAATTTTTACACTCTCGAATTTATTTCTTAATCAATTTAAACGATTTTTTCTTATTATTTTGTTCGATTGTAAGAATATAAACTCCTGAAGATAGACCACTTTTATTAAGATTTATAGAATTTATAACTGATACATCTTCAATTATATTTTCAATAATAACCCTTCCTAAAATATCATAGAGTGCATAAGTTATTGGTTTATCTTGAAAAAGAGTTACCATTTTAATATTTATATTAGTGTCAAACGGATTTGGAAATACTAATGCATTAAACCCTAATTCTTCATCTATTACATCTGTAGGGTCTCCAAGTTCAATTTTTAGTTCACTAAGCCCAAAACAATCTCCTCCATAATTAGATGTTGGTGTTATAAGTATATATCGCGCAGAGATATTACCAAAATCTGGGCCTTCTTCTCCTTCAAAATTAGATAAGCCATTTGCTTGACTTAAAGTAAAATCGCCTAAGTAATTCCATGTATTACCATCTAAAGAAAAATCAATAGTGTAATTCTTAATCCCATAACTTAAATTATTGGGCTCGTTTATATTCCATAATTTCGAATTTGTTAAAGCATAGATGTAGCCTAAATCATACATTGTCCAATGTGTTTCGCCGTAAATTGAGTTTGGATTGATAGAAGTTTCACACGATATCCAACTATCAAACCAAGAAGTACTATGTCTATCAGGATAACATTGCGCATTCATTAGTTGAAAGCTAAAGCTAAAAATTATGATTATATATGTTAATTTCTTATTCATTGTTTTATATATTCATAAATCCAATTGGTGGAACGCTAGAATTAGAATCGTAAAAATTAGATAAATTAGGGAAAATCATATTTAAATCGGAATAAGATACTCCAAACCATAATGCTAGTTCGGCCATATACAAATCTGCAGCAGTTGTCGGAATTATAATGCCATCATGCAAATCTATATCACTATTTAATGCTAGAGTAGGATAGTCGCCATAGATTTCTTTGCCTATAACAGAATCTCCCATTACAAAAGTGTTTCCTCCCCAAGCATGATCTGTACCATTACCATTTGAAGTAAGAGTTCTTCCAAAATCCGATATGCTAAACGTTGTAACACAATCATTAGTGTTTAATTCATTCATTACATCATTAAAATATTTTAAGGCATTATTTACATCTGCTAATTTATTAGCATGATTAATTATTAACTCATCATGATGATCCCAACCATGGGCTTCTACATAAAATATTTGTCTTGAAAAACCTAAAGAATCTCTTGCTGCAATTGTTTTAGCAACCATTCTTAATTGTGAGGCTAAATCATTGTATTCTGGAAGGTTAGTAGAAAATTCTGGTACTGCATCTATTGCAGTTTGAAATTCTTGACTGGACTCATTAGAGGATTTAATAGTATTGATATATGTGTTTTTATAAATATCTTGATAATCTCTATCCATCATAGAGTTTAGAGCATCTGTTCGTAACTGGTCAAATCCATTTTGAGCACCATAACCATTAATTCCTATACTTCCATTATTACTAATAGTATAAGGAATTATTTGATTACCACGTTGAAAAATATTAGTGCCTTGCAACGAAATATTCATGGAAATATTTTGATTAGAATTCATAGATTGTACTAAATCTGCTATTCTTCCTCCCCAACCAATATTTGTTCGTTCGTGAGGTCTTCCAGTATGCCATTGCTGCTGTTGGTCTGAATGTGAGAACAGACCAAGTGGAGTTTGAACACTTCCACTTAATAATTCTGATTTTGTTGAAGGTTCAATTAATGTTCCAACATTACTTATAAAAGCCAGATTATTATTTTCGAATAATTGTTGCATATCAGCCATTACTGGATGAACTCCAAAAATTCTTCCATCTGTTGTTATTGGGTTGATTTGTAAAATGTCATTTTGAGGTATTGCTAAATTTGATCGAGTTACTGCATATTCGTTGTATTCAGTATTTCCTTTTGGGATGAGCATATTAAATGAGTCATTTCCTCCATGTAGCATAACATACACTAAAGCTTTATAATCTCCAGCTTGAAATGAAGAGTTATCCATAGCAGCAGAAGCCATTGCTTTTAAATTTATTAAGGAAGAAAAGAGTGTTGTATAGCCAACTGCAGCACATGACTGTCCAATAAATTTTCGTCTTGATATATTTTGCTTTGGGTTGCTCATTTTTATCTATTTTAATATGGCATAATCGGGACTTATTAATATAAGATATAGTGCCATTTTTACTCTAAAATGCATATAATCAATATTTTGATCATTACCTATAATTAGATCTACTGCTTCAATTATTAATTCTCTTGTTTCTTCTGAAAGTAAACCACGTGTAAATAATTTATCTAATTGATTAATTAATACTTCGCTGTCTTTTGCGTAGTACTTTAGAGCTTCAAAATCTAGCGGAGTATCTTCTATTCCTAACTCCCAAGTATTTAAAACAGAAAAGTATTCTGGATAAGTCCAGTAATCAACTTCATTAATAAAAGCAATACTTGTTGCCGAATTGTGTATTTTAAATTCTGGACCAACCAAATTAGCATCATTAAATTCATTATTTGGAATATAATCTGGCGAGAAAAAATTAAAAACATGAGGTGCGCCTAATGGCGCTTGTTTTGTTGCATTGAAAAAATTATAGCCTACATTCCAGTTCAAACCACTTTGATTATCGAGATCTATTTGACGCGTTACATTAAAATAGCGTATCATAGGTTCAATTAGTTTTCCTTGACTCGGATTATTAATCCAACTGCATGATCGTGCTTCTTCGTCTAATAAAATGGCTTTAATTACCGCTTTCATATTACCACGAACTCCATTGGTATTATTAAATGCAGTTGAAACTCTGGAAATATATGCAGAAGTTGGATTTGATTTTACTAACTGTTGAATTAAGCGTTTAGCTATAAAAGGCGCAACATTTTGATGATTAAACAAGTGGTCTATGGTATCTTCTATATCTTTCATTCCAGATTGACCTGAAGGAATAGTATAATCATTTAATAACTGTTTTGCTCCTGGCTGATGCCACTCTTGGTACATAACCATAGGTAAGTCCTTTTTTGCAAAATAAAAGCCAATACCAAAACCAGGTACAACTCCCCAAGGATTATCTACTACATTTCCAGCACCAAGTCCTGTAAAAACTTTAGCAAATTCTTTTACATCATTGTTATCGTAAGTTGGTATTCTATTTCCATTTTGGTCAAGAATATAGCTGCCATCCTGATTAAGCTGGTATAAACCAATTGAGAACAATTGCATTACTTCTCTTGCAAAATTTTCGTCAGGATGCATATTTTGATTTGGAAAACTTCTAGGATTATTATAATGACTTAAATAGCCTCCCATCATAGGGTGTAATGTGATGTCAAGTAATAAGGTTCTAAAATTTCCAAAAGCATTATCCTTTAAAACATCATAATAATCGCCTAAACCTACTCCATAATCACCTAAGCCAGAATCCCATGAAATAACTAAAATTTCGCTTAATGCTAAAGCTATTTTTTGGCGTAATAAATCTTCATTACCAATATTAGATTGCCACCATGCATATTGAAAATGCAATGAATATGGTCCAAAATAATCATCTGGATTATCACCATTAGCAACAAACATATCAAGTGCCTGATTATAAATACTACTTGTAAGTTCTCCTATAGAGGGTGAGTTGATATTAAATTGCTCATCAATCCAATCTTCAAAAGAATTTTCGGCTACAGCCTTAATATACTCTAAATTTGTTCCAAAAGTTGCTTGGGCTAAAAAGCGTGAAGTTTCTAATAATCGTGCATCAAGACCTTTACCATTAATAGTGTTTTCGGCTGAAGCAAATTCATTCCAGCCTGTGCGACTTTGTTCACTGCTTGAAGTTACATTAATTCCATTGTTGTGTCCAGCACCAACATAGTCTGTATATTCTTGAGAATAAGTACAAATAGAAAACAATAACAAAACAGTAGGTAGAAATGGCTTCATATTCAGCTATTTAAAATTTTAATATACTGAATGGACTAATTAAGTCAAATATAGCTATTTTTTTTAAACCGGTTAATACTAGTAGATTTGAACCTAGGAATTACTTATAGAAAGTCATTTTCTATGCTTTATGAGTTATTATAATTATTTTATTATTATAAACATTTGTTGTAAAAAAAATATAGATATTTCCACCCTCTTTAATGTTTAATTTTTTACGAATTTGTTGTACAGTTTCAGGAAAGTTTCTTGTTGTAATATTAGCTTTTATTGATTTTAATTCCTTTAGATTTTTCTTGTTGTATAGAATTATTTTATCAATACTAAATTTTCTTCCTGGAAAATCTACTAGTTTATCACTTGTATATAAGTGAGAATGCTGATGAAGTTTACTAACCTGAAACTTATAAGAAATACTCTTAAATGCTCCTGCCTTTAATATTGCAGAGTTTGGTTCGTATAAATAGGAGAGAGGTAAGCTGTAATTTACTTTTGCTACAGATTCTTCGTTTAATTTAAAGCTAAAGTGTTCTTGTTTTTCTCTTTTAATATTAACTGTATTTATATAGATATTCTCTTTAAAACCTTTCTCTAAAATCCAAAGCAATTCTTTTACCTCGTTATTAACAGCTACAACATGTATAGTTTTTACATATTTTAATTCGCCAATTCCAGCAGTAATATCAAGTAATGGAGAGGTTTTAATAAGAATATTATTTGTACACTTAAATAGCAACTCTATATGTTCAGGAATATTTGGCAGACAATTTTTTAAAGTGAAAACTTTCCCTTTAGTTTCATGTCTTCTGGAAGGATCTGCATAAATCCAATCAAATAAATTAGCTGTTTTTTTTAAATACTCAATACCATCTACATTTTGTGTATTTAGATTAATAGTATTTAGTTTTTTATTATTGTACTTTACAATTTGAGATAATTCTGAATTGATTTCACAATGTATTAAGCTTTTAAAATGTTTTGATAAATAATAGCTATCAACTCCAAATCCTCCTGTAATATCTATTATTGAATTGCCTGAAATTAATTTTGATTTATACTGTGCGGTAATTTCGGAAGAGGTTTGCTCAATATTGAGTTTGTTTGGGTAGTAAATATTTTCAGTATTAAACCAAGTAGGGAGTTTGCTTTTGCATTTTTCCTTGGCTATAATTTGTTCTATAATTTCTCGTGCTTCAATACCTTCAAAAGAAACGCCTTTCAATAATAAATCTGTGACATCAGAATTTAAATTATCTTTTATAAAATTTTGAATTTCAGTATTTAAAATTCTTGTATTCAAGTTAAAATTATAAATCTTTGGTGAGTTGCTTTACGATTTTATTTTCAGATAAAAACTCTTTCAGTATTACTTTTATAGCAGTATAAGTTGGTATGGCAATAATTAAACCAATAACACCAAAAAGTAAACCAGCAATTAGAATAACCAAAAATATTTCTAGAGGATGAGACCTAACACTTTTAGAAAATATAAATGGTTGACTAAAAAAATTATCTACCAATTGGGCTATTATAAATCCAATCATTACATAAATGGTTTTTGGTAAAATTACTTCACTAAAGCTTTCAGTAAGATTACTAGTCATGGTAAGTGTAACCATTAACAGCGCACTAACAAGAGGCCCAACATACGGAATAAGATTAAGCAAAGCGCATAAAAACGCAATGACAATGGCATTTTTAATACCAAAAATTAGTAAAACAATAGTGTAAATAATAAATAAAATCAAGATTTGAAGAATTAAACCAACAAAGTAACGTGATAGTAAGCCCTTAATTTTTTCGAAAGATTTTTTCGATCTGGATTCTTTACTGTCTGGAACAAACATTAATATACCTTGTTCTAATAGTTGACTGTCTTTTAGCAAAAAGAAAGCAATAAACAATACTGAAAACAAACCTATGCTAAAGCTGCCAAAACCACTTACTACCGAATTTAAAAAATCAGGAATCACAGAGTAATCTATTTTTGATAAGAGGTTAGATTCTTTTAAAGACTGCTCAATATCTATACTATTTAGAGCAAAATACTCGGCAAATTGATGGTACAGATTCTCGATATTATCTTGTAATTGTTCAATGTTTAACAAAGAAAGATTATGTCCTTGCTCTACAATTAAGGGAACAAACATACGTACCAGCCCAACAAAAAGAGAAATTAAAGCCAACATTGTGACTACTACAGCGAATGTGTTTTTAAATTTTAATTTCAATTTTAAAAAACGAACAATTGGTCTTCCAATTAAAGAGAGAACTGCAGCAATTGCAATGTAAATAAGAACTGACTTTATTTGATGCAGGAAAAATAAAATTAAAAAGACACCCAGAATAATACCGATTGCTCTTAAAATCCCTTTGGTTATTGTGTTAGAATTCATTTAGTAAATATACATATTTGAAGTTGGAAGCACGAAGGCAGAAGACAAAGTTTTTAATGACATTTCTATAGTAACGAGAAATGACTTAAAAGTCACACAAGTTGTTTTGTGATTTCGTATAAAGCAATATTTGTAGCCTGTACCACATTCATACTGCTGTTTTTTTCCAAACATATTTATATGAATTAGTGCATCTGATGATTTTAAAACCGCTTCTGAAACTCCAAAATTTTCAGCGCCAACAATAAGAGCAATGGGTTTTTCTTTAGTAAATTGAAATGTATGAATTGGTAAACTATTGTTAGTTATCTCTAACGAAATAATGGTATAATCCTTATTTTTTAAATTTGGAACAACTTTTGAAATAGACTCATAAGTTTCAAATGGCACCACTTTTTCTGTAGCTCTCGACGTTTTTGTCATTTTTCTACCAAGCGGAATATGTGTTCCACAAAAAAGAATTTTTTTAATTCCAAACGTATCAGTAATTCTAAACAAACTACCAATGTTAGAAGTATTGGTAACATTATCACAAACTAAAATTATTGGGAAAGATTGTTTTTTGAAGTTAGTGTTGTAGTAAGTGAGTTGCAAAAGAATTTCAGATTTTAGATTTACGAGTTACGATTTAAAAAAATTAAAACAATTATAATTAATGCATTTGTAACTAAAAAAAGTTATATACCAAAAGATGTTTTTAATATTTTATTAATTAATTTTTCATTTGGTTATTTTGAATCAAAAAAAACTAAAAAAAATCGATGAGAAAATTAATTAAACTGTCCATAAATCAAAAATCGTCAATCGTCAATCGTAATTCGTTTCAATTTTCAAAAGCATATTTTACAATATTTGCTCCCATTTTAAGAGCCTTTTCACGTACATCTTTAGGGTCGTTATGTACTTCGGCATCTTCCCAGCCATCTCCTAAATCGCTTTCAAAAGTAAAGAGTAATACCATTCTGTTTTCATAAAAAATACCAAATGCTTGTGGTCGTTTGCCATCATGTTCATGTATTTTTGGTAAACCTTTAGGGAATTTATAAGCGATATTAAAAATGGCGTGAGTTGCAGGAAGCTCGACCAACTCTTTATCTGGAAAAACCTTCTTTAATTCTTTAGTGATATAAGGTTGCATTCCGTAGTTATCATCAATATGTAGAAAACCTCCAGAAATTAAATAATTGCGCAAGTTTTCAGCATCTGTATCGTTAAAAAAAACGTTACCATGACCTGTCATGTGCAATAATGGAAATTGAAAAATATTTACACTCCCAGTTTCTACGGTTTGCGGTTTACTATTTATTTTAGTATTGATGTTTGCATTGCAAAATTTGATAAGATTTGGTAATGCTGTTGGATTACTGTACCAATCACCACCACCTTTGTATTTTAATATAGCGATCTCTTGGGAGAATGAGAAAAAAGAGAAAAGACTAAAGAGAAAAGACAGCAAATATTTCATAATTATTCATTCATTAAACCAACTGTATGACATGCTACAATAGCAGCAGTTTCTGTTCGTAATCTGGTTTTTCCCAAAGTTACAGGAATAAATTTATTTTTAATTGCCATTTCAATTTCTTTAACACTAAAGTCGCCTTCTGGACCAATTAAAATGGTAATGTCTTGTTTTGGTTGCAATTCTTTTTTAAGTGATTTTTTATCAGATTCCACACAATGTGCAATAAATAGCTGACTGTTAAATACTTGCTTCATGAATTCTTTAAAAGATACAGCTTGATGTAGTTTTGGTAAATAGCATTGAAACGACT
>CAYRVY010000007.1:0-21623 GCA_964427695.1 uncultured Flavobacteriaceae bacterium | reverse complement strand
TGGGTCATGACCCAAGCTATTTTTTAAACTTACACAGTTTATGAGATAGTGCTCATAATTAATTATTCTACTGGAACTCTTATATTAGTTTCCTTAATATTCATCCTAGTTTTATTCAAAGTTACATATTGTGGCTCTTCTTTTTCTTTATCATAAGTCACATTTTCATAAATCTTGATTTCTTTAACTGCTACGACCTTAACGTCTACTTCAATTGGTTGTAACCTATTAACATTATGAAGTGTAATATAAAAAGTTCCTTGTTTCAATCTATCATTTACTCCATAAGCAGCTCTCCCTTTTCCCATATCAAATTGTAAGAATTGCTCATCTTTGTAGAATTTCTGAACATTTTCATAATCAGAAACAAAATAATATTCAACGGCTTCTCCAGTTTGTGGTAACATTAAATTAGTAATCTCTCCTAAAACTAAACCTCCTAAAGGAGAAGTATAAGAAGTTGCTACTCCATTGACTAATTTAGTTATTCCTTCGTAATTTGCTTTATAAGCTTCTCTAGATTCCTGATTGACACCTATCCAATAAGACCAAGCTAAAAGTTTTTCTTCTCGAAAGTTATTATTATTTACTATTGGTAAATTAACTTTTACATGAGACCTACTTACAAAACCAATAAGATTTCGATTGATGTTTTCAGTTTTCTCAAAAAGCATAATCTCCTCAAATTTAGTATCTTTTAACTCTCTTAAAGTTTCTTGATATTTAATGGTTTTATAACCAACTAAGCTATCTTTTTGATATGCCGTATAAATAGTATCCTTAATAGTTTTCCATTTCCAATTAGTATTAAAGTTTTTTGTTGACTCACTAGCTGGAATTCTTTTAATTTTAATTTTACACACTCTTCTTGTAAATGATGAGCTATAAAATCTGAATTTATAAATGCCTTTATTCCTTATTTGTATTCGCTTATTCCTAATTCCTTCTGTTTTAAACTCTGTAAATATCGAATTCAATGGCATTTCAATAATTTCAATTTCTTTAATGTGCTTGCCTTTTACCATTTGCATATCAAAAATAATCTCATCCCTTTCTGCAAAACTGAAAAAGAGTTCTTTTGTTTGCTCTAAGTCTAACATAATAGTTGATTCTGTTACAAGAATAGGTTCTTGTGGGAATGAAATATTAAAAATAAGTGAGAAAATAAATGCTAAAAGTAATTTTGAGTCCATAAATACCTATAATTTAAATATCAAGAGTTCCCAAATAGTAATCATATTCTTTCTTGTTTCGATTATCTAAAAAGTTTACTGAATAATTTTCATTTGAAACATAAATATGAATCTCATCACCATCACTTACAAAAGTTATATCTCCTGCTGAATTTTGAGTAATTGTGTCATATCCTTCATAATAATTCAAATTAGCAGAAGGCGCTTCTCCTATTATTACAATGTCTGGATTCAAAATATCTAACATTGATTTAGGTATTTTACCGCTTTCTCTACCATGGTGTGGAGCGAACAAGATATTTACTTTTGATAAAGCAACATCATTTTCTATGTTTTCCATAAACTCCGTTTCTAAATCTCCCATCCATTGGTATTCGGCTCCATCTCGAATTGAGTAGGTTATAATAGGTGAAATATTATTTGGACTCCCTCCGTCTTTTGCGATTTGTAAGGCATCTTTATAAAATTGATTATTTGTATTAGGCCATAAAATATTTATTCCAGCAGACTTTCTTTCATCATCACTTCGATTCATCCATCTTCTTGAACAGCTTTTATAAATGTTAAAGGCTTTATCTCCATCTCGAAGCTTACAATACCTATTAAAGCCTGTTGTTTCATCTTCTTTTGTAGCTTCATTTTTTACACAATAAAAATTGAAAATGGGTAAATTATCATCCAAATAGTCTAACTTTTGTATATGGTCTTCGTCAGGATGTGTTGAAATAAATCTTGAAATATTTTTATTTTTTGATTCGGTTTTTAATTCTTCAACTATTGACTCTTTATTCTCATCCATTAAACAACAGTCAATTATCGAAAAATTATCAGAACTGTGTTTAATATAGAATGTATCTCCGTTACCTACAGAAAAGGATTTTACTTTACTCATATCTTATGTCTTATTTTGTTTATTTGCGTCAATTCTTTTTGTAATGTAATTCGCTTGTTTTCTATATGAAAATAGAAACAAAACTAAAATCAACATTGTTAATACTGTTAAAGTCAAGGTAATATTAAAATTAAACTTGATTGAACAGTAGTTATATAATTTTAAAATCAATAGAAGAAATATCATTGAGTTTAAAGTTCGGTAAGTGTTATTTGCTTCTGATAATAATTCAATTTTTGCATCATTTTTTGAAGCATATATGTACTCTGAATATTCTCGAAATTTCAAAAATTTAGTCTTCTTTAAAAAAGGCTCAATTATAACCGAACCAAATCGACTAATTATCATCCCAATAAAATAATATAAAAATCCTCCCAATAAATTGTTCTCTTGGATAAAATCATAATTAGTAATTGCTCTTGCAATTATTACAAATATTATTCCTGGGAGCAAATAATTGAAAATGTTGTATGAAGTTAATTTGTCTAAAAGCTCAGTCATGATTTTTTTAAGAGATTTAAACCCTTACGTTTAAAATTAATACCCCTAAATTTCTATTCAAGTATTGTACCGTCTTCAAAAAGAATTTTCTCTGGCTTCCAAATCATTTTTAAGTCTTTTAAATCCTTATTTTTTAAAATTTTATCATCTGCAATGAATTGATTATATTCAGTCGTTGCATTCCATGTAACTTCCATTCCAGCCAATATTTGCTGATCATACACAAAATTGAACGACTTAATTTCTTCATCAAAAATGTTTGTAAATGTTATTCCTCCTTTAACAGCTCTAATATTCTTTTCAGATTTATTTTGAATTATAAACTTATAGGTAATATAGTCCTGATAGTCTATTTCATCATATCCTTTACTGTAACAAGAAACCAATATAGTTTCTGTTAATTTTCTTATTCTTTCTTGTTCTACTTTTATAGCTTTTTGAGCAAGAACTTTTTGTTCTAATTCTAATTTGTCCTGTTCTGCTTTCCTTTTTTTTCCTTTATCAAGAATTTCAGCATAAGTCATTTTTTCAAGGTTTTCTTCTTGAAGCATCAAACGAAACATTGTCCCAGCTAATAAAACAACTTCAGTAGAATCTAGCTTTTCATTAATCAAAACTAAATCATCTTTTGCAGATTCTTCATTGTATTTTTTATCCAACGGTGAAGAACATGATAATAATCCAAAACAAACAATAATAATAAGCGATATTTTTTTCATTTTATTAGTTTTTATTTTAATTTTTCAATTTTTTCTTTTCCTAATCGAAATGCTTCATTTAAAGTGTCATAATCTTTTACAAACACGGTATTATCACTTCCGTATTTCTCTAATTTCATATACCATATTATTTTCCCTTTGCTCACATAATATCCAATTTGAAAACCATCATCGGTTACAAACTTATTTTCTAAATAATCTGAAACAGTTGCTATATCTTTTTCTGATTGATCTTTTAAGTTAATTAATGCTTTTTGAACTTCTAATATATCTTCATATGCTATTGAAGCTTTCTTAGTGTCGTACTTCCCACTCTTTGAAATCTGAAGAAAATATTTGGCTTCATTTCCACTAATAATCCTTCTTATTTTCGATTCTGCAATGCCATATGATGATTTAATATTAGAAAGATTGTAATCTTCAAATTTGATTATAACTCCAGTTTTTGACACGAAATCTAGCATCTTAGATTTTTGCTCTTTTTGTTCTTGACTAAATACTCCAAGAGTTGTTAGTAGAATGATTAGAATTGTAATTGTTTTTTTCATAATTTTAAATTAATATTCGCCTTTTGCTTTTATTTGATTTTTATAGGTATATTCAACCATCTTCCAATCTGTACAATTCTTCCCTTTAATAACTTTACTCCACTCTGATATTGCTTTTACCAGAATAGTTTCATCATAGGTTGATGTTTTTTTAAATTCTATAACTTTCACAAATGAATCTGACTGATTGTTTATTGTATAAAGCATCATTTTATGATCGCCTTCCCAATCTTCAGAAGCTAATAGTTTGATTAAATCATATTCTTCAGGCAGTTTATCTTTAATTAACTTTGCGTTTGAGTTCAACTGTGCATTAATCGTAGATGTAATAAGCAACAGCAATAATAGAAATATCTTTTTCATTGATTTTTATTTAAAAAATTAATACTTCAAACTTAAAACCATTAAAAAGCAAAACCTTACGGAAATCCGTAAGGTTTAAATTCTTTATTCGATAGAAATTAATTCATCAAGGACATATCCAATCTAATTTATCAGCTTTATCTACATTGTTTTCCCAATGTAATGGCTGTAAATTATCATCGTAATCATTCCCTCCATTTGACACAGGATTAATGTGGTCGATTTCCCAACCATAAGATGAATTCCTATTACCATGCTCAGTCCATTTCATTCTTTTTCCACATTTATCATTTCTCCAAATATCTGAATCTATCCCAAATATTACCTTTCCTTTTTTCCAAACAGATTTCTTTTGGGAGTCATTCCAGCTTCCTCCATTTCGATTTGTATTATGATTTCTTGCCATATTTTTTTTATTTAAAATTCATTTTTTTTAATTCTTCCAAAATTGCTTTTTGATTTCTTATTATTTCATCAATTCGAAGCATCCAAGCTCCAAATAACCTGATTATAAAAATTATTGCTACTAATACTACTAAACCAATGATTAATTCCATTTTTCTTGTTTTCAGATATTATCTTATCTTTCTAGAGTAGCTAATTTTTACATCCGTTTTTATCACAACTGATTTTCTCATTAGTGTTCACCCAATGACTTGAATGTTCTTTTGTGTCAAAACCACAACCTGTTGTGCCTCCTTTTTGTCCTTTATGAACTTCTTCCGTTGGTAAATGTTTTACTGCCATTATTTATGATATTAAATTTAATACGTCAAACTTAAAACCATTAAAAAACAAAACCTTACTGAAATCCGTAAGGTTTTGTTTTTATAACTATGAAATAGCATATTAATTAATTTCAGACTTTTTAATTAATATATATTACCACTTTAAAGTTTTTTTACTTGCTTTATTCTGCTCATTATACATCATCAAAATTGTTGAATAATTGCACATTCCTATTTCACAATAAGTTTTGATTACATTTTTTAATAAAGATGTGTTTTTAACTTTTATTAATTTTTTAAAAGCATTTAAATTCTCTTGTTCCATCATTCTTAATGTTGATGGATCTCCCATCCCTATAGCAGTATACTCTTCTTTTACTTGCTTTTTTATAAAGGATATCACCATTTGAATATTTGCGTCATTTGACACAAAACTTATCGGACTAACAAAGGATTGAGAAAATATATTTGATGTGAAAAATATTATACTCAATGTTAACAATATTTTTTTCATAATAAATTATTAATATTAATTGTTGATTATACAGAAAGATAAAACAGTTTTGTTTTACCTTTCTGTGCCAATATTATTTTATCACTGTAGTAACTGTAGGGGTATATATTCCTAATGTTAACAATCCAACTAGTTGACTAACAAAAGTATGTCTTGTATGAACGTCATAGTCTTTTACACCATTTGCCATTTTTTTTGAGTCAGAAATCCCTACAGGAGCCAAACCATAAACAACATAATGATTCCATTTTGTCGTTTGGCTATTTCCTTGCGCACCCTTTCCAACAATGCTTGTATAAGAATAACAAGAAGTTAGAAGCATTGTTGAAACGAAAAAAATCGCCATCAATTTAATTGATTTTTTAAACATTTTATTGATTTTTAAATTAAACATATATTTATTTTTTCCTTTTTGGAGCTCGCTGTGATAAGGCACTTCCAGCTGCTTTTTTACTATCTTTTCCAGTTCTACCATCTTTCAATACTCTTGAAGCTGATGATGCAGCACTCTTACTTGTTTTTCTTTGCTTTGCCATAATTCCCAGTTTAAGATTAATAATTTTCAAACCTAAACCCTTTTTAAAAACATTCCTTACGGCTTTCCATAAAGACAAAAAAAAGAAAACTCCATACCTTACAGCACAGAGTTTTCTAGTAATTTCCTATAATTGCTAATAAATAGCACAACAATATTAAGATGAGTGATTTTAAATAGATTACCGAAAAAACCGTAAGGGCAGTAAATAATACTATTAAATAAGCCCTAAGTCTTTTACAATTGCTACTAAGTGTATGGCATTATTTGCTTTAAACTGTATGCGAAGTTTGTTCAATCGTTTTTCGATAGAGCTTAAACTGCTTGGAGATAGATTTCTACTTTTAAAAAGTAAACTTATCTCATCTTGGGACAGACCTTCAGAAAGTTGTTTTACGAGCTCAATATCATAATCGTCTATCTCTAAATTTATTTGGGAACTTAATGCATAAGCAACCTGGGCGGATAAGAACCGTTCCTTTTTATGAGTTGCTTGTATGGCTTTAGATAATTCGGCTGCACCTTTTCTTCCTTTACAAACATAGGCATTAACATGATGTTTATTAATAAGTGTTCTCACCTTCTGTAAACGATCGTCCATAGAATACACAATGATGGGTAGATCTGGGTCATCTTGCCGCAATGCTATAATTAAATCTTCGCCAGAGCTAAGTTTGCATTCTCGATGGTCTTCTTTAAAGGATAAATCGGTAATGACTAAATCGAATGGCTGTTTATCAAAAATGGCTCTTTTCACTTTGAGATGCGCATCATCACAATACTGCGCATTATGCACATTGTCTATACTTAAATTGGTCAGCACTGTTAACACACCTTCGTTTACAATTCCATGATCATCTACTATTAAAACTTTTTTAAACATCTTACACTGTAATTTTTACTTTAAACCCTTTTTTAATTTCAGATTCAAAAATAATACTTCCCTTAATAGAAGATATACGGTTTTCCACATTGCGTAAGCCCGTATTCTTTTTAAGCTCACAGCCAATACCGTTATCATTATACGAAATAGAGATCTTTTTTCGAGTTTCATTAAACGACAGAACAGTAACTGTAGCTTTGCTATGCTTTTTCATATTTATCATTAACTCTTGCAAGATTTTATAAATTGTAGTTTTTTTAATTTCAGAAACTGATTCCCAATGTATTTCAGTTATTCCTTTGGTAATCACATTTACAGTATCACTATTATAGCTCAACAATAGATCTTTAAGTAAAACATTAAAATTGTCTTTAACGTCTAGGGCACTATACTCTAAAGAAATGTCTCTTGTTTTACTATAAATCTGATCTAAATCATTTATTATTTTTTCATTAGCTTTTGGAGTGTTTTGAAGTTGTGTCATCACTTGAAACACATCGTTGGCCAACTCGTCATGTATTTTTTTTGATATGTTGGCTTCAGTATTTAGAACCTCTTTGCGTTTTTCTTTTTTGTATTTGGATTTTAAAATGAAGTATAAGAATATTGATATTAATAAAACTAATGATCCTAAGAATTGGTATATTATTTTCTTTGACCTTTCTTTTACAGCTAATAATTCATTTTGTAATGTTCTTTTTTGTTCTTTATCCAAATTATATTTTGCACTCGAATATTTATTATCATTTGATAATCTTCCATCAGTTATACTATCATTCATTCGGATGTGCTTAACAACTAAAGAATCATTTCTTAGTTCTAATAAACGTGACAAAGCATCCAATTTATTCGATTCACTATATAAAATAGCAGCTTCATATCCTAGTTTGGCATAATACTTTGCATTCTTTATATCATTTAGGTCTTTATAATATTCTCTTAAATTTGTATAGCTTGAATAATAGCTCTGGAAATCCTTCTCTACCATTCTTATCTCAAGCACCTTTAACATATTAGTAAGCCCAATAGCTTTTCCTAGTTTTCCTTGAACTGAACCTAAATTATCCAATGCTTTAGCAATATTCAGTTTAGTATCAAATTTTAATCTTTCATTATAAACTATTTCAAACTCTTTTTCAGACGAAATTAGTTGACCTTGGCTTTTATAAACATTAGCCTTGTTATTGTACAATTTAAGTCTAATGTTATCATTGTCAACAATTTCTAACGCTTTATCATATATTCCAATTGCCTTATCATAATTTTTGATCAATCTATAAATAACACCTAAACTAATATATAATCCAATTTTGTTATCAATAACAGTACTGTCCACTAGTTTTATATGATCCATTAAATTTAAAGCTTCAACAATAGAAGCTTCAGCTTGATATGGTAAGCCTAAATCTGTTTGACTAATAATTATCATTCTTAAATCATAGACAGCTCTAAGAGTGTCTTTTTTGTTTAAACTTTGCTCTTTGTGTTTATCAAAAAAAGCGAAGCCAGAAATCAAATCAGAATTGCTTTCTGGTTTTACAATCAATTTATGATAATACCAAGTACTATCTATTTTTTGCTGTGCATAAACAGAAAAAAGAAAAGAGATACTAATAAAACTAGTACAAAAAAAGAGGAATGAAGTTTTAACAGATTTCATTCCTCTAAAATACTAACTAATTTTTAATTATGTATTAGTCTCAATCCCCTCCTGGTGGTGGAGGCGGAGGTGGAGGATGTTGATCATCTCCACAGCAAGCTTGCGGCGCACTCAAATCTTCTGTTAAAGCTTCTGGAGTACACGATTGAAAGCCTAAATTGAGGAAAACCGTAAACAATATTATATATATTTTCTTCATTTTGTTAAAATTTTTGAAATTGAGCAATAGTTTGGCTATCTGAGATTTTCTCAGGTGCTCTATTGTTTTATTATTATGCTAAAAAGAGAGAAGACGTCTTTCTCTTTTTTGGGAAGTTGGAGAGCAAAAGCAAAGACGTATAATTACTTCCCAGATGGTAATACAACCTTACTTTGCTACTCCAGTTTTGAATTCATATGGATTAACTTATTTCGAGCTAAACCATTATTAATTCTGAAGCAAATGAAATGAGAATAGTTTATGGAATATGGAATTGTAATGGAAGATATCTGGAAATTATTTTCCAAGATTTTTCCAAAAAAGAATGCTTAAATTTATACAACTATAAATCAATCCTTTAATGCATAAAGAATTAATCATTCTAGCCTTTGAAAAGGCAAGAAAAGATACTGGTTCAGAGAAATTAACTAGATTATCTAACTATTTATCCGATTATATACAAGAAGATAGTGGAGAGGTTTATGGAGAAAAAAGCTTACGTATTAATTATAATTTGGTTAGAAATGACAACGAAAAACAAATTGATCTAAAAAGCTATATTGTTGAAGCACTGAGTCATTATTTGGGTTATGATAACTATTTAGATTTTTTAAACAAAACAACTATTATTGAAACAAGTTCTAAATCGGATAATAACCTTTCTATAAGAGAATTTATTAAGAAAAATAAAATAACTATTATTGTTAGTTTATTAATTATTATAGGGTTTGTATCTACTATTGCCATAACAAAACAAAGATGGATGGTTTGGCAAGAAGATCATTATGTAGAAGTGAAATTTAATTCAGAAAAGTATAAACTAAATCAGTTAAAACTATATAATGGAGATAGAGTCAAAAATTTCCAAAAAATTGATGCTGTTTGTAATACTAAATTTTTTGAAATGGATGGTAAAGTGAAAGTTTGGTATGGAAAGAATGTTAATGGAGGCTTAGAATATTTTACTTCTTTAGGGAAACACCCAGAAACAGGAAAAACTTTAAAACCTATTACAAAATATATGATTGATAAATATTTATGCAATTAAGGAATCCAATAATTAGATTTAAAGTTACCCAAAACTCTTCAACAAAACCATGTATTTATCAATGTTTAAATTTAGTAGTGTAATAGGGTAAATTTTGACTAGGTATTAGCTAAATTGTTAACGAGATAAATTTAAATCATTCACAGTTAAATATTTATAGGTTATGGTTTTACTCGGGGTACGAACAAAAATAGTTCAATTATTCACTGAAGTTTAAAAATTTTCAGTTGAAATCATGTAGGTGAAATCACTTGTTTGCCACCTTTATTCTAAACTATTTCAACGAAATTGATGTGGTTTTAATTGTTTTGTGTGTATAAGTGAGTAAGCATTTTTTCTTTCATCAGCAAATAATTTATCTAAAAGTAAAGTTCTAGGAAGAAAGCTTAAAATAAAGTGTTGGATTCAAAAAACTAGATTTTTTGGTTATATACTTTTTATGATATCCTATTTAATAGTTCCAAATGATATTATTTATACTTGTAAATTATTAATATGTTATGTAAAATCAACCTTTAAAATTGTTAACTTAATAAGGCAAATGTGAATACTATTTGTATGAAATTTTATTCGCTTTAAGGCGAATCTAAGGGAATAGCAAGAGGGTAACACGCTACGCGATGTTACTAATTTCATATTTATTTGAAAATCAATTAAATACAACTGTTTTTAGGATTTTATTTTTTTTAATTTAACGCAAAAATGAAAATGAATCCAGTAAAATCAAAGATTCATTGTAACAAATTCATAAAATATGGATGATTTTAATACAATTCGGTTAAAGAAAAATACGATAGAAAAATTTAAGGAATATTCAAAAAAAGGTAGTCCAAATTATTCTGAAACGCTGGATTTTATGATTGCTTTTTTTGAAGATAATGATTTGTCGCCGTACGATACAATTAATAGTCCGATGGTATCATTTACTAATACAATAAATAAACGAATGGATGCAGTTGCTTCAATACTAAAAAATATAGAGAAGACACAACTTATACCTACAAGAGAACTATTGGAATCGTTATTTGAGGAGGTAGAAGAAAAACAACAACAACCACTACTTATTGAGCGGACTGCTAGAGAAATTGAAGCGTCAAAGTCAGAAGCAGAAAAGTTATTAGATTATTACAGTGAACAATATGATGTTACTAATAGGAAATTATTTAAGTTAAAAGAAGACTTTCAAATAGTTTTAAATAAATTAGTTTATATAAGAAATACTTTTGGAGCTAATTATTATCGGTTAGATATCACCAAAGAAGAATTAGAAGAATTAAAATTGAAATAAGAAACTCAATACTAGTAAGCATTCTAATCATTGTGGAAAACCCAATCTCATTGGATGAGATTGGGGCATTTTTAAACTTATGGATTCTCAGCCCTAAAATGCCAGCCTCTAAATCCACAAGTTTAAAAACGTTTGTTTTGTTTTAAGAATTAAAATGCACTTATTTGTTCATTATAAGTGTCTAGGATGTTATTAGGAAGTGATTTTAAATATATTTGAGTTGTATTCAATTTACTGTGACCTAGCATTGCTGAAATAGCTTGAAGGGGGACATTATTTAACATCGCTTGAGTTGCAAAACTATGTCTGGGTACGTAAGATGTAAGGTTATGTTCAATATTACATAAAATAGCAATCTCTTTTAGCCCTTTATTATATCTTCTCCGTTCCCAATCAATATCTTTATACTGTAATTCTAAAATATCTCTTTTTACAATTGGGAAAATAAACTCATCTTTAGTTTTGTTTTTAATGTAAAATGATAATATTTCTGTTAATTGATAAGTGATTTTAATATCATATAACTTTGAAGTTTTCTTTCGTTGAAATCTAACGCGTCCACTAACAATATTTTTAAGTTTTAAAAATGCTATATCTATAAACGATATACCATACATCATATAAGAAATTAAAAAATAATTTCTATAATGAAATAATAAGTGTTGATTATCAAAATTTAGTTCAAATATTTTTTTAATATATATAAGATTGATGGCTCTTTTTTCGGTTGGTGTTGTTCTAATTTTATAATTAGTAAACGGATAAGCTTCTTTTTTAACCATATTAGCTTTTATTGCTTTATTGTATATGGCTCTAATTGTCCTCATATATGATGCAAGACCATTTAAACAATTGCCCCGAGATAGATAATCTCTCTCTAGCTTTAACAAAAAACCATAATTCAGCTCATTAAATTTTAAATCTTTATTCTTATTATACCTTTTTAGTGTTCCTAAAACCCCATTATATGAACGAGCATTTCCATAACGTAGTGCTTTTTTCATATCTTCAACAAGGCTATAACCAAATTCAAAAAATGATTCATACTTACTAGTCCTCACAATTTTATCTTTTATTTGTGTTATTGATAAAAAATCTAATTCGTTTCTGTCGAATAAATCATTGATTATATCTGTTGCTCTGGTTTTCTCTTTCATCAAAATATTATTTAATCTACTTACTGAAGAAATTCCTTTAAAAGACCTTTTTACTTTTCGCCTTTTGAGATCCCAATTATTCTCTTCAATGGAATAACCCAATGAAATGGAAGTTGTTTTTCTTAAATGACTTAATCTCAGAATTATTGGATAGGTGTTATTTGATTTCTTCCGACGTAAATCTAAAGTTAATGTTAAGCTTGTTTTCATGACTATAAGTTAAAGAATTTGCACTCAATTTGCACGCAAAAGATTGTTCTCAAATGATTTCAATTTATATTAAAATTTATTAAATCATTAATTTACAATACTTTAAAACGCAGATTAGCTTAACTCATGTGTGCTTTTTTACCACTGTTAATCAGAGGGTCCTAAGTTCGAGTCTTAGAGGAGGAGCTTAACAAGAGAAAGGCTTACATGAAAATGTAGGTCTTTCGTTTTTTTAATTAATCATCAATTTTCTCAATTCTTTATTTGAATTTATTGAGACTCTTTACTTGCTTCATTTCCGATTAAATACACCATAAACAAATAATTACTTATAAACTCTTTTTTGGTGTAATATTTTTATAACATGAATAACATTTGCTTCAATTATAAAATGAATAGAAAAAGGAAACTTCTTTAAATTGGCAATACGAATATTTCTGTATTTTAATTGATGGTGTAATGGGTTTTGTTCAACTTCATCAATTCGTTTTTTAAATGCTTGGTGGAATCTATCTGCTAAATCAATAGAGATTTTCTCATAATATATAAAACCATCTTCAAAATCTTTTGTAGAGTCTTCTCTGAATCTAATAGTATATTTCATTAACGAGCAATACGTTTAAAAAACTCCTCTTTACTTATGTAGTTTAATTCGCCCTTTCCGTGTTTATCCAACATTTCATCCATCATCACCTTATATTCATCAGTTAATTCAAAATCATTAGCTTTTTCACGTAGTACGTGTTCCATATAATTTTTGAGTTTTCTGCCTTCTTTTTCTGCTTGTATTTGCAATAAAGTTAATGTTTCATTATCCAAAGTAACTTCTTTTCGCTTTTTGTCTTGTAACATATCTGTATAATTTACATCTAATATACGTATTGTTTACGTAAAAATGAAGTATGATTGTATTTATTTTTAGCATCGAATATTGGATTTTAAAAGCTCGAGTCTTAAAGCAAGAGCATAATAAGAAGGCTTACATGAAAATGTAGGTCTTTTTCTATGCCTAAAATCTACATTATAGTTGCATTCACTGCATTAGTTGCATTTTACTTCAAACGACAACTTGCCAACTTTTTTACTAAAAAAGGCACACTTTTAGGATGCTATGCCTTTTAAAAAAGGCATCAATTTCACACTTTTTATAAATATATAATTTTAGAACAATGAAAGTAAATAAACTTAACATAAGATATATTATTGCAAAAAACAGAATGAGAATTTTTTTTAAAGCACTTTTAATGTGTAGAATAACATATTTAGAGAAAATAAAACCATCTAGCCACTTTATTTTTGTTAAATATTTATGTAACATTAGTTATAAACTGGATTGATTAATTGTTGTATCATTGAATTCCAAAAAATATTTTTAAAATTAACGGTCATTGAGGATAAATATTAAAACATCTTTACTCAAGATTATTTTTACAAAAAAGCAGTATCTTTTTTACAGTATTTAAATTGTCCGTTTCCCTCTAGAAAAACCATTAAAGTTGCTATTGCAGAAGGGGTTTTGGACAAAGCAGTATAACAATTACTGAGGCAAGTTCTGGTAAAATTGTTCAGAAAAAGTGTAGTTTGGAGATGAGCAGATTGAAAGGAAAATGATTTATAGTAATTGTACCCTCCCTGCTGTATTTATTGTTTAAACCTACAAATCTATCTTGTAATAGATAGTTTTGGCTATGTTAATTATTTTAATTACATTTCGGACTTTTTTAACGCTATTTAACTTAACCTTTGCCCCCAAAGGCTCGTTCGTTTTATATATTTTCGAGAGTTATCGAAATTATTTTTTATGGTAATAATATTAATAATCTCTATTTTTTTTCAGTTATCAGCTGTTCTTATTGCTGTTAAATTAGTTAAAATCACTGAAAGGTTTTTTCCTTGGGTGTTAGTTGCAATTGCTATGCTTGAAATGGCAATTAGAAGAATTGTTACATTAATTTATATTTTAAAAGAAACTTCAGTTGTTTCAGGAGTAACAAAAGGGGAATATGAAACTCTTGCTGTTTCGATATTATTATCTGTAGGATTGTTTTTTATGATACCTTTATTTAAATCTATTAAAACCCATGAAAAGGAACTGGAAAAGAAGAATACGTTACTTATTAAATCAAATAAAATAATCACAAAAAATGAAAATAAATTTAAAACTTTTTGGGAACTAAGCTTTGAAGGTGTTTTGATACACAAAAAAGGAATTGCTTTAGAAACTAACCTTTCTTTTTTAAATATGTTTGGTTATAAAGAAAAAGAGTTAATAGGAAAAAATATAATTAAACTTCTCATTTTAAAAAAATATCATAAAAACATTTTTAATAATATTACTAAAGATTATGTGTTCCCTTATTTTGTAGAAGGAAAAAGAAAAGATGGTACTATATTTCCTATAGAAATTGAAGCTAGAGATTTTATTTCAGAAAACAATAAAGTACTTCGGATTGTAGCTTTTAGAGACATTACAGAGCGTAAAACAATAGAAGCAGAGAACAGAAATCTATCTTCTCTGATTGAGCAAAGTGCTAATACAATTATGATTACAGATTCAGAAGGAAGGATAGAATATACAAATCAAAGTTTTACAAACACCACTGGATATACTGCTGATGAAGTTTTAGGGAAGCAACCTAGTATGTTAAAGTCAGAGTTCCACCCTAAGAAATTTTATACTCATTTATGGAAGACTATTAATTCAGGAAAAACCTGGAGAGGAGAATTTCGAAATAAGAATAAGAAAGGTAAATTATTTTGGGAAAAAGCAACGATTACTCCTATAAAAAATGAGGAAGGAAAAATTATAAATTTTTTATCCATAAGAGAAGATGTAACAGCCCTGAAAAAAGCAAAAGAAAAATTAATATTATCTAACGCGAAATTTAAAAATATTGTAGAGAATACTTCTGAATGGATTTTAGAGTTAGATGCGAGGGGATTTATTACATATAGTAATTCAGTCGTTGAATTATTATATGGGTACAAGAGAGAGGAAATATTAGGAAAAAATATGATTTCTTTAATTTCTAAACCAGAAAGAGGGCGGGTTGCAGAACAGTTTTTAAAAAGTGTTAAACAAAAAGAAGGCTGGAGAAACCTTGAAATGTCTTTTACCCACAAAAACGGTAGTATTTACTATTTAGAAAGCAGTGTAGTACCAATAATAAATAAAAAAGGAATTTTACAAGGATTTAGAGGGATAAACAGAGATATAACAGAACGCATAAAAGCCGAATCTGAACTTAAACAATTAAATATTGCTATTAATAACAGTGTAAATGAAGTATTTGTTTTTGACGCAGTGACACTTAAGTTTACTTATGTAAATAATGGAGCCTTAAATAATTTAGGCTATACTTTAGAAGAAATTAAGAACCTTACACCAGTAGAAATTAAACCTGAATATACAGTTAAAAAATTTATTGCAATCTTAACACCCCTCATAGAAAGTACAGTTAATAAATTACAATTCCGAACTGTTCACCAGCGAAAAGACAAAACAACATATCCAGTTGAAGTTAATTTAAGTAAATTTATTGTAAATAAAAGAGAATATTTTTTAGCTATAGTAATTGATATTACTGATCGAGCTAAAAGCGAACTGGCCCTTAAAAAAAGTGAAGAAAAGTTTAGGACATTTTCTGATTCTGCTAAAGTAGCTATTTTTGTGATTAAAAATAAAAAGTTTTGGTATGTAAATAATGAATGTTCTGAACTCCTTGAGTTTACCAAAGAAGAACTTAAAGAAAAGACTTTTGTTGAGGTTCTCCATCCAGACGACATGCAATTTGTTTCTAATAATTACCAAAAACGACTTGATGGCAAAAAATTTCTCACTAGATATGAAATAAGAATCATTACAAAATCAGGGACAGTAAAAACACTCGACATCAATGTAGCAATGATTGAGTTTGATAATGAACAGACCGTGTTAATTTCTTGTATAGATATTACCAAAACAAAGGAAATGACTTATAAAATAGAAGAATCCTTAGGTTTGCTGAAAAGTAAGAATAAAGAGTTAGAGCAGTTTGCATTTATTGCCTCCCACGATCTACAAGAGCCTCTCACTACTGTTAGTAGTTTTGTTGAGTTATTAAACGAAGAATACAGAGAGAAACTGGATAACAACGCTAACACATACCTTAATTTTATTAGTGAGTCGACAAATAGAATGAAGAATTTAATTACAGGTCTGCTTGAATATTCAAGAATTGGTAGAACAAGAACATTAGAAAAGGTAAACTGCAATGAAATATTAGAAACAGTTAAAAAGGATCTTAAAGTAACTATTGACAAAAAAGGAGCAGTCGTTGAGAGCGAGCAACTTCCAGATTTACTGGCTAATCCTATAGAGATAAAACAACTGTTCCAGAACCTTGTTAGCAATGCTCTAAAATACAGTAAGAAGGATGCACCTCTACTGCTAAATATTTCAGCTCAAAAAAGAGACAATACCTGGCTTTTTAAGTTTAAGGACAATGGCATAGGCATAGATGACAAATATTATGAAAAGATTTTTGTTATTTTTCAACGTTTACACAATAAAGATGATTATGAAGGTACTGGAATAGGTCTTGCTTATTGTCGTAAAATTGTTGAATTACACAATGGAAAAATTTGGGTAGAATCCACACTAAATGAAGGAAGTGAATTTTCTTTTACAATTAATACAAATGGACTATGAAAAAGTTAAATATTTTACTTGTAGAAGACGACAGAGCCACTAATTTCTTAAATAAATATATAATTAAAAAAAAAAGTATCACTAAACACATACAAGTTTCAGAAAACGGTCTGGAAGCATTGGAGTTTTTAAAATTAGGAATTAAGGATAACAACTTACTACCTGACTTAATTTTTTTAGATATCAATATGCCCATCCTAAATGGTTGGGAGTTTTTAAATGAGTATAAGAAACTTGAGATTGCACACAAAGAAGAGATTGTAATTATGATGCTTACCTCTTCTATTAATCCTGACGACAAGAAGAAAGCCAAAGCTATAAAAGAAGTAAAAGGTTTTTTGAGTAAGCCTTTAACCCCATCCAATATTCACAATATTATACAGGAATACTTTATTAAAAATATATGAAGACATTCTCAAAAGAATGAAAACCACTTTTAATTACAAAATTATCATATTTCTATTGCTTATAGTTGCAAGCAGTTGTAAGCCAATCTATCAAACACAAGCATTTAAAAATAACCAAGTGCCAGAAACACCTGATTATAAACTTGAAAGTAGTTGGGCAGTTTTACCATGGACTTATTCAGAAGAATTGCAATCATTATCGTCACAAGAACAAGACACACTTATAGCTGATGTGTTTTATGTGTACCCAACCTTATTATTAGGCAAAAAAGACACACGATGGAATGTTCCAGTTAATGATTCTGTACAAAACAAGAAAGTATTAAATGTAGCTGTACAGTTTCAAGCATCTGTCTGGGCAACAGCAGGCAAATTGTATGTTCCTTTTTATAGGCAAGCACATATTCGAGCATATTCAATGTATAATCAAGGAGGAAAACAAGCCTTTGAAATAGCGTACGCAGATGTTAAAGCAGCTTTTGAAACCTATTTAGATAAATATAATAATGGCAGACCTATAATAATTGCAAGTCATAGTCAAGGCACAACACATACAAAGCGATTGTTAAAAGAATTTTTTGATGGCACTCCTTTACAAAGACAATTAATTGCAGCATATATTCCTGGAATTGGAGTATCTCCAAACGCGTTTACACATATAACACCTATGACAACTGCAACTGCAACTGGAGGATTTGTGTCTTGGAATACATATAAAAAGAATAGGTATCCAAAAAAGTATGATATTTGGTATAAAGGAAGTGTAGCTTCTAACCCAATAACTTGGGATACCACAACAATTACAGATTTTTCACAGCATAAAGGATTTTTCTTTACCAATGGAAAAAATTATGATAAAGCTTTAAAAATAACTATCACAGATGGATTGGTTTGGACCTCATTGCCACGTTTTCCATTACGCTTATTAGCGATTTTCAAGAAGAATTATCACACAGGCGATATTAATTTGTTCTGGAAAGACATAAAAATCAACGCAGAAGCACGAGTTAACGCTTGGAATTAAGATGTTATTAACAATATTTAAGCACAATATTTAAGCACAATATTTTAAATAAGCTATTTATACATTTTCCTTGAAAGCACTATGAATAAAGGGATGACGCAAAAATCTATTAAGTTTTAATTTGGGTTTCTAACGCTTTTGCAGTCAATATTTTCTGTTTTTAAGATTAAAAGTTATGTTTAGATAGCAATTTTTATTTGCAATTGCATAGTAGAAGCCTTACATTTGGTATAGAAACAATTTAATCAAAACAAAATATTTAAAATTATGGAAGGATATTGCGTAAAATGTAAATCGAAAAGAGAAATTGCAAATGGAGCTGAAGTTACTATGAAAAATGGCAGAAGAGCAATGAAAGGTAAATGCCCAACTTGTGGAACAGGAATGTTTCGAATATTAGGAAAAGCTTAAATTTGCTAATTTTTCATTGTTAAATTTGCTCGACAATTTTAAGAAACATCTGTTCTAAATAGATGAGTAAAGACTAAATCCAATTTATGAAAATAAGTTGGGTTTTTGGTTAAAGGCACAAGGTTATTGGGATAAGACAAAAGTTTCCTAAACTTTGGATTCGGGCTCGAGTCTTGATGGGCTAACTATTTTAAGATTTATATATAGACATATTGGGCTTCTTGCATCTTATAAACCATTATTCTTTCCAATTAATACTTCACTTCAAAGGCTATATTAAAAAACAAAATAGTTAAGGGCAATTAAAAAATAATAATTAACAAGAACTTATATGCAAAATGTAAGTTTTTTTAATTTATTTGTACTTAATTATGTTTAATCAATAATTGTGATGAAGAGAATATTTTTTCTAGCTGCGTTTCTATATACTATAATTGCTTCTGCTCAAATTCTTAATCCGGTTAGCTGGGAGTTTCAATCTCAAAAGATAAGCGAAAGTGAATACGAATTAATTTTTACGGCTAATATCGACGAACATTGGGCTATATATTCTCAATTTATTGACGATGGTGGACCAATTCCAACAGAATTTACCTTTGAAGACAGCGATGCGTTTATTTTAATTGACAGTATTATTGAAAGTGATGAGAATAAAGTAACTAAACATGATCCTGTTTTTGATATGATCCTGTCTAAATTTTATACAAAAGGAACATTTACTCAAAAAATTAAACTCAACAGCAGTGAAGCAATAGTCAAGGGTAGTTTGATGTTTATGACTTGTGATGACGAACGTTGTTTAGCTCCTGCAGATGTGCCTTTTGAATTTATTTTGTCTGCTTCTGGAATAAGTATTGGACAGGAAATCATAACAGACAATACTCTAATAGATGATAAGAATACAAATAGTGTTTTATATGGCATATCACCAAGCGATATAACAACATCCAGCTTAAAATGTGATAACGAATATACATCAATAGCTGGAGATGTTAAAGCCGAAAAATCGCTTTGGAATATTTTTCTACTGGGAGTTTTTGGAGGCTTATTAGCATTGTTAACGCCTTGTGTATTCCCAATGATTCCTCTAACAGTTAGTTTCTTTACAAAGAAAAGCGACCAAAAGAAAAGTTCTGGAATTTCTAAAGCCATACTCTATGGATTTTTCATTTTAGCAGTTTATTTAATTTTAAGCATCCCTTTTCACTTATTAGATTCTGTAAATCCTGATATATTAAATGATATTTCTACTAATGTTTGGCTAAACGTTTTTTTCTTTTTGATATTTCTCATTTTTGCGTTTTCCTTTTTTGGTTATTATGAACTCACGCTTCCTGCTAGTTGGACATTAAAAACGTCTAAAGGGGAAAGTGTCGGCGGAACATTAGGCATATTCTTTATGGCATTAACATTGGCTTTAGTATCATTTTCTTGTACTGGACCAATTTTAGGATCTCTATTAGCTGGATCTTTAACAGCCGATGGTGGAGCCTGGCAATTAACTGCAGGAATGGGAGGATTTGGTTTAGCTCTAGGGCTACCTTTTGCCTTATTTGCAATGTTTCCTAATATGTTAAATAAGCTACCAAAATCTGGAGGTTGGCTAAATACAGTTAAAGTAGTCTTGGGGTTTTTAGAATTAGCATTAGCTTTAAAATTCTTGTCTAATGCAGATTTAGTGAAGCATTGGGGGATTTTAAAAATTGAAATTTTTCTAGGGTTATGGATTATAATATTTGCAGGTTTAGCGTTGTACTTATTTGCAAAAATTAAGTTCCCTCACGATTCTCCAATAAAGAAACTTTCGTTTTCAAGAATTGCTTTTGGAATCTTATTTGCTTCTTTTACCCTATACTTGGTTTCTGGGTTTAGAGTAAATAAAGATACAAATACATTTACACCATTAACTCTGTTAAGTGGTTTAGCACCACCAGTTGGATATAGCTTCTTGTTTCCAAACGATTGCCCTAATAATTTAAATTGCTTTAAAGATTTAAAAACAGGAATTGCTTATGCTCAAAAAGTTAATAAACCAATAATGCTTGATTTTACTGGACACGCTTGTGTTAATTGTCGTAAAATGGAAGAGCATGTGTGGCCAGATAAAACGATAGATAACTATTTACGAAACGATTATGTGTTAATTTCTTTATATGTAGATAGCAAGATAGAATTACCTCAAGATCAGCAAATTGATGTAAACCGAATTAATGGAGGCACACGAAAGCTGGAAAATTATGGGCATAAATGGGCAAATTTTCAAACGCATTTTTTTCAAACAAACTCTCAACCTTTTTATGTTTTATTAAGTCCTGACGGAAAGCAAATCTTAAATCAACCTGTAGGATATACGCCAAGTGAAGAAGATTTTGCACAATTCTTACAATGCGGATTAGACGTGTTTAATCAAATAAAATGATTTAGTTTTAAGAAACCATTAGATAAGTTTGGTAAAATTTTAACGACTGTGAAGTTGTGATTAAAACACGAACCAAGTATCTTCGTTAGTATAATTATAAAACAATAATTATTAATGTCCGAACAAAAACAGCTTAAATATGATATTGCTTATTTACGAATGGCTCAAGAATGGGGAAAACTTTCCTATTGCCAGCGTAAACAAGTTGGTGCCCTTATTGTAAAAGATAGAATG